>JBJDXG010000294.1:0-9796 GCA_051866555.1 bacterium
AATGCAGGAGGTATTCCAAAAGACAGAGTCATTCGCAGTGCAGGATATCGGTTTACAGTCCATAAAGAATATCTGATACTCTACCTGGTTGACGAAACAGAAAAAAAAGTAAATATCATGGCAATATTCAATGCCAAAAAAGATTATATGCGCGTAATGAAAAAATTTATTTGATCTTAGTATAATACTTCAGATTCCTTAATCATACGGTTAGGGAACCTGATTAAAGATATGTATTAGGAATATTTATATCAAGAAATAAAAATAAATTCCGAAATGGGAATAAACATTAATTTTTTAAGAAAACTATGCTATACTAAGAAGAAAGGAGGAAGATAGGAATGGTTGAACGAAAAGAGTATTTGCAGCGATTACTTTCCTGGAAGGATGAGCAGGTAATCAAAGTTATAACAGGAATTCGTCGTTGCGGAAAATCCACACTGTTGAAGCAGTATCAGAACTATCTCTTCCAGAATGGGGTATCCAAGGAACAGATAATTTCTGTCAATTTTGAAGAATTAGAGTATGAGCATTTGTTAGATTATAAAGCACTGTACCATTATATCAAAGAGCGTTTGTGTCCGGATTATATGACCTATATTTTTCTGGACGAGATTCAGAAAGTACCATATTTTGAAAAAGTTGTGGATAGTCTTTATGTGAAGGAGAAAACCGACATCTATATTACTGGTTCTAATGCCTATATGCTTTCTGGTGATCTGGCAACACTGCTTACGGGAAGATATATAGAGATTTCTATGCTTCCGTTGTCCTTTAAGGAATATATACAGGTTATTGAAATGCCGAAAGAACAGGCCTTTGCGGAATATATTAAGAGCGGTGGTCTGCCTTATGTGGCAGTCATGAACCGGACAGATGAAAAAGTAGATATTTATCTAGAAGGAATTTACAACACAGTTATTGTAAGGGATATTGAGGAGCGGCAGATTCGAAAAGAGTCTAATACAGGGAAGCGTAAAATTACAGACATTGCTTTGCTCAAAACGATTGCGCGCTATCTTTCCAGTGTTATTGGAAGTCAGGTGTCTATCAGGAGCGTGACGAATTATCTGGTTTCTTCCGGGCGGAAGGTATCGCCTAATACAGTTAGTGACTATATTGAAGCTTTGACAGAATCCTTTATTTTTTATCCAGCAGAACGATTTGATATTGTAGGGAAACAGCTTCTGAAAGTAAATAAGAAGCTATACATGGTAGATCTTGGATTGAGAAATCATATTCTGCCAAGAAAGCATTATGATTTAGGATTTTCTATAGAGAATATCGTATTTTTTGAACTTCTCCGCAGAGGATATAAAGTGACGATCGGAAAGAATGGGCAGACAGAGATTGATTTTGTTGCTCAGAAGCAAGGAATTCTGACGTATTATCAGGTGACTGCTGATATGACAGCACAGGAAACCTTTGAGCGGGAGATAAGACCGCTGCAAAGCATCAATGACAATTATGAAAAAATTATTCTCACTATGGATCGGTTTACATTAGGCAATTATGATGGAATAAAAGTGGTGCATGTATTGGATTGGCTTTTGCAATAAACCTGATTATTAATAAATCAGCCAAATTGTGATATAATACGGACAAATTCTAATTACGGAAGGAGAAAAAATGAAAACGATTGGTTTAATTGGCGGAATGAGCTGGGAGAGCACGGTTACCTATTATCAGATTATTAATAGAGTTGTAAAAGAAAAGCTGGGCGGCTTTCATTCAGCTAAAATATTGCTGTATAGTGTTGATTTTCATGAAATTGAAGAATGCCAGGCACAAAGTGACTGGGGCAGGAGTGCGAAGATCTTAGCTGAAGCTGCTGCTAATCTGGAAAAAGCAGGAGCTGATTTTATTGTAATCTGTACTAATACTATGCATAAGATTGTACCTTATATTGAATCAATAATAAAAATTCCTCTTATACATATTGCTGAGGCCACAGCTGAAGAATTAAAGAAAAATGGTATTGAGAAAGTTGCTTTATTAGGAACTAAATATACTATGGAACAAGATTTTTATAAAGAAAAACTGTTGAAAAATGGCTTGGAGGTATTTATTCCTGAACAAGAGGACCGAGAAATTGTCAATTCTGTTATTTATAATGAGCTTTGCTTAGGCAAAATAAAACCTGCTTCTAAGAAAGAATATCTGCGTATTATTGACTTATTAGCAAAAGCCGGAGCTCAGGGAGTAATTTTGGGCTGTACGGAAATTGGTCTCTTGATAAAGCAGTCGGATATCTTTTTACCGGTGTTTGATACTACACAGATACATGCCGAAAAAGCAGCTTTGTATGCGCTTGATTAAATTTAGCTATATTTAAGCAGGCTTTGACCGATTTATATGGAATTTATTAAAGATAATCTTTTATTGTAAAAGGGGAGAAGGCAATGATTTCTGAAAAAATGTATCAATTAGGCAGCAAAAGATCTGCTATCAGAGAAATATTTGAATACGGCAAAAAAAGAGCGGCTGAAATCGGTAAGGAAAATGTTTATGATTTCAGTATTGGCAATCCTAATGTTCCGGCTCCTGTTTGTGTAAAGGAAGCTGTTTTAGAGCTTTTGGCTGAAGAGGATTCAACTGCAGTACATGGCTATACTTCAGCTCAAGGTGACTATGCTGTGAGAAAGACTCTTGCTGATTCATTAAATGAAAGATTTGCAGCCGGTTTTACAGCCGATCATCTGTATTTGACAGTGGGAGCTGCTGCTTCATTAAGTATCTGCTTTAAAGCTATAACCTTACCGGGAGATGAAATAATCACTTTTGCTCCTTTTTTTCCGGAGTACAGCGTTTTTGTAGAAGCAGCAGGCGGAAAGCTGGTTGTTGTGCCTGCTGATCTGGACAATTTCCAAATTGATTTTGCTTCTTTTAAAAGTCTGATCAATGCTAAGACTAAAGCTGTAATTATTAATTCACCGAATAATCCGTCCGGTGTAGTTTATTCAGAGGCTACCATTAAAGCTCTGGCTGAATTGTTAAGTGCAAAGTCAGAGGAATACGGTCATCCAATTTATTTGATCTCTGATGAACCGTACAGAGAAATTGCTTATGATGGGGTAGAGGTGCCTTATTTAACTAAATACTATGATAATACTTTTGTTTGTTATTCATACAGTAAATCTCTTTCTTTGCCGGGTGAAAGAATCGGCTATGTAGCCGTATCTCCGCAAATGGCTGAAGGAGAGAGAATTTATGCGGCAGTTTGCGGAGCAGGACGGGCTTTGGGTTACATTTGTGCTCCAAGTCTTTTTCAAAAGGTAATTGCTAAGTGTGTAACTGCTACCTCTGATATATCAATATATCAGAAAAACAGAGATCTGCTTTATGCCGGTTTGCAAAAGCTGGGCTTTAAATGCGTTAAGCCTGAAGGTGCTTTTTATTTATTTGTTAAAGCCTTGGAAGAAAGTGCCGGTGATTTTTGTGCTAAAGCTCGGGAATATGATCTGCTGTTAGTACCGGGTGATGATTTTGGCTGTCCCGGTTATGTACGGATATCTTATTGCGTGAAAACTGAGCAGATCATTAATTCTTTGCCTGCGTTTGAAAAGCTGGCCCAAGCCTATAAATAGTTATATTTCTTTGAGAGCAGACTGTGTATTACTTGACCTTTCTTTCTTTCTTTCTTATAATAAGAGAGAAAGAAAGGTGATTAATCATGATAATGTTTGAAAATCAAAATATAGAGTTTAAGCAAGAATATGTTCCAGATATTCGGAAAGAAGTAATTGCTTTCACAAATGCAGAAGGTGGTACGATTTTAATTGGTATTCGGAAAGATGGTGTTGTAGTAGGAATTGATAATCCGGATGAAGTAATGCTTCAAATAGTAAATTCACTGAAAGATACAATAGCTCCAGATGTTATGCCGTTTGTTTCTGTTAAGACTGTAGAAATGGAAGGACAGCAGGTCATTGAAGTTGAGGTTTCTACTGGAACGAACCGTCCATATTATCTGAGAGAAAAAGGACTGAAGCCAAGCGGAGTCTATGTTCGTAAAGGAAGTTCCTCTCAACCAGTGACAGATGAAGGAATCCGCGAAATGATTATCCAAAACAGCGGCAATTCCTTTGAATCCAGCCGGAGCATGAATCAGGATCTTACCTTTGACATTCTTTCTTATGAGATGAAGAAACGTTCGATAAAATTTGGTCTTGCTCAAAAGAAAACTCTTAAGCTAATAGGTGAGGATGGGTTATTTACAAATCTGGCTTATCTTCTGTCGGATCAATGTGAGACAACAACCAAGGTTGCATTGTTTCAAGGAACAGATAAAGCTGTTTTTCGTGACAGAAGAGAATTTTCTGGCTCTATCTTGAAACAGATGGATGAGGTCTATCAGTTTATTAGTCTGAATAATAAAACAAAAGCTACTTTTTCAGGGCTGAATCGTATGGATACGAGAGACTATCCGGAAGAAGCATTGAGAGAGGCTTTGCTTAACTGCACAGTACATCGGGATTACTCTTTTAGCGGAAGTAATCTGATTAATATTTACGATGACCGAATGGAGTATGTTTCACTGGGCGGTCTTGTTTCTGGGCTAGAACTGAGATCTATTTTTCTTGGAGTATCACAATCGAGAAATCCCAATTTAGCAGCAGTATTTTACAGGATGAAGCTGATTGAAAGTTATGGAACCGGGATTGGCAAGATTCAGCGAGCATACAGTGGATTTAAAAAACAGCCGGAGTTTGAAACTGCACAGGGAGTTTTTCGGGTAACTCTTCCCAATTGTAATGAACTGAATAAGTATATACCTGAATCAACTTCAGAGCAAATAAAAACAAATAATATTAAAGCTTTATTGGAAGAACAGAAAAAATTAATTGTTGCTTATGCTTTAGAAAACGGTCAGGTAACAAGAAAAGAGGTTGAAGAATTGCTGGAAGCAGGCTCTACAAAGGCATTTAAAATGCTGCGGGAGCTTTGTGATGAGGGTAAACTGAAAGCAGAGAGAAAAGGTAAATTAAGCAGATATATACCAAGAGATAATGGCAGATAAATTATATAGATGAAATAAGCATCTTGATTTGAGGTGAAGCCGGTTAACTTCGAGTCAGGATGCTTTTTTATTTAGGGATATACTATTTAACCGAAATGTAACAGGCGAGTAATTGTTATTTAACTGAGGTAAGCTAGAATAAAAGAAAAATAAGAGTAATGGGAGGAGAACTATGGATTGGAAAGAAAAACTGATAGAAAAATGGCTTTTATTTACAGCTTGTATAGCAGTTTTAGCAGTTCTGCTGATTACTATTTTTATTTTTAAGGAAGGGTTACCCGTTATAAAGCATGGTATTTTTTCTTTTATCTTTGGTCGGGAATGGCTGCCTAATGAAGGCATTTTCGGCATATTCCCTATGATTATAGGCTCATTTGGCGTGACGATAGGCGCTCTTTTACTGGGTGTGCCTTTAGGACTTGCCTGTGCCGTTTTTCTGGCTGAGCTTGCTCCGCCGAAGGCAGCGCAAATAATCCGTCCGGCAATCGAGCTTTTAGCCGGCATACCCTCAGTAGTATACGGCTTCTTTGGTCTATTGATGATTACTCCGTTTATCCGTGATTTTATCGGCGGGCCTGGTCTTAGCCTGCTGGCCGGGGCTGTGATATTGGCGATTATGATTTTGCCCACTATTATCAGCATTTCCGAAGATGCTATCAGGGCAGTACCGAAAGAGTATAAAGAAGGCTCTTTGGCTTTGGGAGCAACTAACTGGCAGACCATCAAGAATGTTATTCTGCCTGCTGCCAGCTCTGGCATTATGGCAGCTCTGGTTTTAGGAATGGGTCGCGCTATTGGCGAAACTATGGCAGTAATCATGGTTACCGGTAATACAGTATCTATGCCGAACAGCATTCTTGCCCCGGTAAGAACCTTAACCGGCAATATTGCTATTGAGATGAGCTATGCTGCTGATGATCACCGTCAGGCTCTGTTTGCTACCGGAATAGTTTTATTTGTAATAATAATGCTGATAAACAGTGCTGTTATATTAATCAGTAAAAGGAAGGTGAAAGGCTGATGGATGAAAAACTGCTCAACAAAAGATTGATTCAGCAGAAAATTGCTTATGTTTGTTTGTGGGGCTCAGCAATCTTTACGCTTAGCCTGCTGTGCCTGATAGTTGGTCACATATTACTGCAGGGCATATCTTATGTTACTCCGGAATTTCTGTTTACTGATCCGGAAGACATGGGCCGGGCAGGCGGTATTTTTTCTACCATAATCACTACTGTTTATTTGACTGTTTTGGCCATTATTATAGCCGCTCCCTTGGGAGTTGGGGCAGCTGTTTATCTGGTTGAATATACTAAAGAAAATTCTCTGACGAAAATTATTCGTTTCGGCAATGAAACCTTAGCCGGTATACCTTCTATTATTTATGGTTTATTTGGTTTTGCTTTTCTGGTCATGTATCTTAATTTTGGCTGGTCGCTGCTTTCCGGAGCTTTGACCATAGCTTTAATGGTTCTGCCGGTCATAATAAGAACTGCCGAAGAATCTTTAAAAACCGTACCGCGTTCTTACCGCGAAGCATCGCTCGCTTTGGGAGCTACTAAATGGCAAACTATTTATAAGGTAGTCCTGCCGTCTGCTGTTCCCGGAATTATTACCGGTATCATACTTAGTATCGGACGTATCATAGGAGAAACTGCTCCGCTTATCTTAACCTTAGGAGGAGCTCTATATATTCCGCACAGCGTTTTTGATCCGGGCAGAACGATGGCTTTGCACTTGTATAGCCTGGCTACGGAAATAGGAGCTATGGAAAAGGCCTATGCTACCGCAGTTGTGTTGATTTTTACTATCTTGTTGGTTAATTTCAGTGCTGCTTTGCTGACTCGTTATTGGAAAAAGAGAATTTCAGGCTAGAGGGGGAAGGAATAGATGGAAAATGTAATCACAGTTAAGGATTTAGATTTATATTATGGTGACCATCAGGCTTTAAAAAAGATAAATTTAGCAATTAAAAAAAATAAGGTTACTGCTTTTATTGGGCCGTCAGGCTGTGGTAAATCTACCTTTTTAAGAACTTTGAACAGAATGAATGATTTAATAGCCGGAGTCCGCATAGAAGGAGAGGTTTTGGTAGATCAGGCCAATATTTATTCGCCTAAAACTGATGTTGTCAACCTGCGTAAAAGAATAGGCATGGTTTTCCAAAGACCGAATCCTTTTCCTATGTCTATCTGGGATAACATTGTTTACGGTCCTAAAATCCATGGAGTAAAAAACAAGAAAAAGCTTGATGAAATAGTAGAGAAAAGCTTAAAAGGGGCTGCTTTGTGGGATGAAATAAAGGATCGTCTGCACAGCAGTGCCATGGGGCTTTCCGGCGGACAGCAGCAGAGATTGTGCATTGCGCGCTTACTGGCAGTTGAACCGGAGGTCTTATTGATGGATGAGCCGTGTTCTGCTCTGGATCCTATTTCTACACTTCGGGTAGAGGAATTAGTAGATGATTTGAAGAATAAATATAGTATTATTATGGTAACCCATAATATGCAGCAGGCAGCCAGAGTTTCAGATGAAACAGCCTTTTTTCTTAATGGTGAGCTGGTGGAAAGTAATGATACAGATATTATTTTTACTAATCCTAAAGACAAGAGAACAGAAGATTATATTACCGGAAGATTTGGGTAAATAAAAGGAGGGAAAGCAAGTGAGACCGGGATTGGAACAGGCGGTAGAGGATTTACAGGAAGATATGATCCACATAGGAACTTTAGTGGAAAATGCAATCAAAAATTCAGTTGATTCTTTAGTCAATCGTGATTTGGAGATGGCCAGAAAAATTATTGAGAATGATGATGAAATTGATGAACTGGAAAGAGTGATCGAGGTTAAATGCATGACTTTGATTGCCAGACAGCAGCCTTTAGCTAAGGATTTGCGGACTATTGCCACAGCCTTAAAAATGATTACCGATTTGGAAAGAATGGCAGACCATGCCTGCGATATAGCTAAAATAACTTTGAGATTGGAAGGGCAGCCTTTCATTAAGCCTTTAGTTGATATACCTGAAATGGCTCGCTTGACCAAACAGATGGTAAGCGATGCTCTGGATGCTTATGTCAGAGAAGATATTAAGCTGGCAGAAAAGGTCGGTCAAGATGATAATAATGTGGACAGCTTGTACAAGCAGATATTTGATGATTTAGTCAAGCTGATGGCTAATGATGAAAGCAAGGTTAATCAGAGTACCTATCTTTTATTGATTGCCAATTATTTAGAAAGAATAGGAGATCATGCTACTAATATTGCTGAAAGGGTCATCTATTTGGTAACCGGAGAAATGGAAGATCTAAACGAATAAATTCAGAGCTTATTAAGTGACATCGCTCAATATGACCGGTGTCATTTTTTATTTTTATAAAAAAATCAACAACAGATATTCTAAAATAAGACAGCCGGCAAGCAAATACTTAGCATTGTTTCGTTTATCAGGGAATCTAATATAGATACTTAGAGCCAATATGCCAAGCAAACCAAAAAGGCCAAAAATTATTTTCTGTCCTGTATAATTGCTGGGCAGACTGTTGGCTCCGATAAAGGAGAGCCCCATTGAAAAAACGGTTGCCAGAATAAAGGTTATTTTTTCTGTTTTTTGGTTATTGCAGGCAAAAAGAGTAATGATTAACGTTATCCCTATAATTGCTACAGCAATAAAAATATATAATAATAATTCCATAATTTTCTCCTTAATTTTTAAATTTCTGTCAATATTATAGCAAAAATAAATAATTTTTAAAATAATTTTCCCAAAATTCTAAAAAAGGTTTTAAGTTTTTTTTTCTTGAATAATTATAATTATATCTTTTTGAAGGGGTGATAAGATGTACGATGCCAATAAGCTTTACCCGACTAATTATGCTCAGAAGACTATGGTTCTCGAAAGAAAGCTGTTGTCTGACCCATTAGTATACAATCTGTATTCAATATTTAAATTAGTTGGCAAGGTAGATAAAGAAAAATTTTACCGTTCATTTGCTGCTGTTATAGCCAGGCAAAGTGCTTTAAGGACTTATTTTGTTGAGCAGGACGGTGAAATATACCAGAAGATTGCTCCCCAGGTTGAATATGAAACTCCGGTTTATAAGGTAAACACAGTAGAAGAGCTGTATAATCTGAAAAGAAGCTTAAACACACCCTTTGATTTGGAAAAAGCTCCTTTGTTTAAGACGGCCTTAATTGAATTAAATGATGAAACCTATTTTTTTATCAGCTTTCATCATTCTATTGCTGACGCTACTTCTACGGCAATATTTTTTCAGGAAATACTGGATATCTATTCCGATAAAAAATTAAAGGAAGTAAAATATACCGCAATCGACTATGCCTTAGAAGAAAAAGAACGGCGCAATATATTGGAAAGTCAGGAGCAGTATTGGTTGAATATGTATAAGGATGGAGTTCCGCCTCTGGATTTTCCTATTGACGCACCTCGTCCTGCGGTGCTCAGCCATAAGGGCAGAAGATTAGTTTTTGATATTGATGAAGCATTAGCAGGAGAAATCAAGCAGCTTGCCAGAAAAAATCAGGCGGCTCCTTTTTCTGTAATGCTGGCAGCTTATGCTGTCCTTCTTTCAAGATACAGCGGGAAAGAGGATTTAGTAGTCGGGGTACCGTTTGCCGGACGTGTTCAGCGCAAATATGCTAGAACAGTCGGTATGTTTGTTAATAATCTGGCCTGGAGAATAAAACCGGAAGGCAGTAAAACGTTTGCCGAGTTTATGCAGGAAATCCAGGCAGAAAAGGAAGCGGTAAGTCTTAACC
>JBJDXG010000295.1:0-9776 GCA_051866555.1 bacterium
AATCCGTGTGCCGGAGGTTCGATTCCTCCCAGGCGCGCCAATTAAGACTACATAAAGCTTCCTTGCTGTTAAGGAAGCTTTTTTATTATGCCGGGTATAACGGACTCAAAATTATAGTACCTTTTGTCAAGTATTATTTTAAGAAATTTTCATTCTTCTAAACTTCAATTCATGCTCCATTATCATTTCTTTCATTGGTTCAATATCTTTTAAATCTTCTTTAGCAGCAACCTTTTCAAAGTTTTCTCTGGTTTCTTCTTGGAAAGAATTTAATTCTGCCTTGATAGCTCCCAGCTCTTTGAACATTTCCAGCTTAAAGCCTTGCAGCTCTGCGCTGGTGACTTCTCCTCTATGTTCAACAGCTTTTAAAATGCTTGTATTCTCTGCGACTTGCTCTTCGAGATTAGATAATCTTGTGTTAAATTCTTTTTTCATCTCTTTTTGCTCTATTTGTATTGTCATAAGTAAAGACAATATTTTCTCTTCATTGTTCATTATCATTTATTCCCTCCTCTTTCTTTATTATCTGTTTGTCAAGTATTATTTTCTATTTTAAGAAATTCTCTTCTTTATTTTTCTTATTTCCCATTCATGCTCTTCTATACGTTCTTGCATAACTTGAATAATATCCAGCTTTTCATCAATAGAAGCGAATTTTGTATTTATTTCTTCATTTCTTTTTGCAAGGTAGCTAAAAAGATTCTTAAATTCATCTTCAAGCCCTGCAACACGCTGTTCTATTTTATCTTGCTTTGTCTGCATTTCTTTTAAATCTGTTTGCATTTCCACAAGTAAAGACAATATCTTTTCTTCATTATTCATTATCCTTTTTCCCTCCCTTATTTTTTCTTAAACTGGGAAGCCTTCTGTTTTTACAATAGAAGTATTAGCATTTATGACTTCCAGAAAATAGCTTTATAAGTCTATTTTAACCCATAGGAGAAGTTCTTGCAAGTTTACTGTGTCATAAGAATGATTGAATTTTATATTTTAATAATGGAAAAATGTAATAAATGTTTGAGAAGTGCGTATAAGATATAAGATTAAAAATGGATATGAAGAGAAAGGAGTTTTACTATGGAATTTGATGAAAAGAAATTTATTGATGTTCTGAATGCTATTAGGTATGTACAGCAGGAAAGGCCGGAAGAGGCAGAAAGGCTGGAAAATGCAGGTGATGAAGCGGCAGTATATGGTATTTTATCTCCATATTTGCAGGGCATGACTCAGGAAGAATTTCATGTGACTCTTATATCGTCTATGGAGGATAAAGTTCCTATGGGTGAAAATGGGGAGCTGAGCGATGAAGCTCTGGAGATAGTGACCGGAGGCAGCTGGAAGAGCTTTTGGAAGGGCTTTGGCAAAGGATTTGTTGGTACATTCAAGGTTATCGGGAGTGCGGCTATGATAGCTTTCAATGTTTGGAATCAAGATCCGACTATGGCAGAGAAATGGGGCGGTGCGCTGGAAAAAAGCGTTAAAGATTTATCCTCTGCTCTTAAAGAATAAGAAAGGCAGCTATTGATTAGGAAAGAAGGGGTATGGATGAAGAAGAATATATATTTAATTTTTTCCTTTGTATTATTTTGTTTATTTAATCTTTTTACATTAAAGGCTTGGGCTGATGGTGCTGTTTGGCTGAATCAGGAGGCACAGTTAACTGATTATCGTTATTTGGAAGTTTTGCCTGTTGAATTTACTAATAATTATCAAGGAGACCAGGAGGTATGGAACAGCGGTCTGGTTGATTTAGGCAGAAAATCAGGTTATCAGGTTGAACAGGTTCCTGATAAAAACAGTGTTTCATCTGCTGCTGAGCTTTATGTGGTATCTAAGGTTACTAAAGTAAAAAGTGAAAAGACCTGGGCAGAGGGCTATTCGATACAAGTACATATGGTCAGGCGTTTTGAGTTGAGTGATACTAAAGGCAAGAGAAGAAGCTGGGAATTAGATAATGGATATCATACTCATACTGTTCAAGGCTGTTATGTTTATACTAACGAGATTGAAGCAGAATATTACGTCTATGATAGAGCAAATAATAACTTGATTTTTACTTATCAGAACAGCTTGGCAGGTTCCTCAAAAAATGAAGCTTTATTCAAAGAGCTTACTAAGGATTTTTATAAAGATTTAAAGAAAGCATTACAGAATAAGAAATAAACTAATGGAGGAAAAATAATGAAAAGAATAGTTTGGTCTTTAATTTTAGGTTTATTGTTTCTGTTTTTCAGCAGTTCGCTGGCTTGGGCTAAGAGCACAGTCTGGGAAGATAAAAGTGCCCCTATGCCTTTAATAAAAAATGTTGCTGTTGATCAATTTACAGTTAATGCTTCGGTTAAATCAAATGATTTAATTGTTAAGGCTCTGCGGTATTCTTTGGAAAACCAGGCTAAAAACTGCAAGAAGATTAAACTGGTGAAGAAGGATGAGACCTTTTTGCCTATAGATGCTTTTATCTGTGTTGAAGTTAACCTATTCCAAAATGAAAGAAGCTGGCGGGAAGGTCGCAGCTATACAGAAAATGAAACCTCAACGCATACTTATACGAAAAAGGATGAGAAGGGAAATTCTTATACTGAAACACTGCGTGAGACTTGGACAGTTATTCATGATGTAGCTCCGGGCTATATTTATAATGGTCATACGGAAGCTGTCTTTACTTTGGTGGATGCTAAGACCGGAAGAAAGCTATTGGTCTGGGATGATCGTGCTAAATCAACAGAACGCAATGCCATGGGAATATATAATAATATGCTGAAGAATTTTTATAAAAAGCTGGATAAGGTAATTAAAAATAAATAGCTAAAAAGCTCTCCGCTTTGGGAGAGCTTTTTATTGTCTTTAATGCTGTTTGAATTTATTTAACCATTAGAGAAGCGACCTTTTCTGCGAAAAGACTAGGGTTGTCTAAAGGAAGTCCTTCTATTAAAAGAGCTTGACCATACAGTAAATCACAGTAGTCTTTAAATTCCTGACCTTCGGCATTGTTTTCATACAGGCTTTTCAGCTTTTTGAAGATAGTATGTTCAGGATTAAGCTCTAAGATACGGCTGGCCTTAAACATATTGTTGCTTTGATCGATTTCTGCCAGTATTTGTTCCATTGTAAGGCTGATTCCCTGATCCCCGCTGACTAAGCATACCGGGCTGGTTTTTAGTCTGTTGCTGATTTTTACTTCGCTTATCTTAGCTCCCAGGTGATTTTTAACAGCCTCCAGCAGAGATTTATTTTCTTTAGCTTTTTCTTCATTTTGCTTTTTTGTTTCTTCTGATTCGAATTCATCAAGCTCCAGATTGCCTCTGCTGATGGATTGGAATTTTTTATCTTTGTATTCCTTTAAGCTGTCGATTGCAAATTCATCTACTTTATCGAAGAGATACAGAACTTCTATATTTTTTTCTTTTAAAAGCTCCATTTGCGGCAAGCTTTCTACAAATGAACGGTCTTTGCCGGCTGCGTAGTAAATGACCTTTTGTTTTTCCGGCATACGTTCCAGATATTCATCTAATGTAGTTAATTCTGTTTCTGAATTAGAAGAAGGGAAAATTAACAGCTTTTCTAATTTCTTTTTATTGCTGAAGTCGCTGTATACTCCGCTTTTAATAGCTTTGCCGTATTCATTCCAGAATTTATTGTATTTTTCTTTATCGTTTTTCAGCATGTTTTCCAGAGTTTTAAAAATATTATTTTCTAAGGCTTTGCCTATTTTTTTCAACTGCTGGCTTTGCTGTAGGATTTCCCGGGAAATATTTAAGGAGAAATCAGGAGAATCGACCAGACCGCGCATAAAACGCAGGTAATCAGGCAGCAGATCCTTGCAGTTTTCCATGATAAAGACATTTTTGCAGTAAAGCTGAATGCCTTCCTGTGCTTCCTTGTGATAAAAATCCATTGGTGCATGTGCCGGAATGTAAAGTAAGGAAGTATATTCTACCGTACCTTCCACCTTGGAATGAATTACCTCTAAAGGATCTTCCCAGCCGTGGAACATATCTTTGTAGGCTTGATTGTACTCTTCAGCTGTTATTTCATTCTTGCTGCGGCACCACAATGGCTTCATTGAATTAAGAGTTCTTAACTCAATAGTTGTTTGCGGTTCTTTGTTTTCTTCATCAGATGGAGCAGTTTCTTCGAAATTCATTTTAATAGGGTAGCGGATATAATCAGAATATTTTTTAACTAATCTTTGCAAGTTGTATTGATTAACAAAGTTTTCTTCATAGTTATCATCTTTACAATATTTTTCGTTCAGGTTAAGAACCAGGATCGTGCCGGGAGTTTCTTTTTCACAGGCTTCAATTGTATAAGTACCGTCACCGGCTGATTCCCAGCGCACGGCTTTGTCTTCACCGCGTTTTTTAGTGATTAAAGTCACCTTATCAGCCACCATGAAAGCTGAATAAAAACCGACTCCGAACTGTCCTATCAGCTCTTTAGGGGAATTTTCCTGATTATCTGCCATCTTTTCTAAAAATGATTTAGTTCCTGACTGAGCGATAGTACCGATGTTGGAGATAACCTCTTCATAAGTCATACCGATACCATTATCGGAGATGGTCAGGGTTTTATTATCTTTATCAGGAATAAGATAAATTTCAAATTCCTCTGATTTGCTGTTGGTGTGATCGGTCAGTGAAGCGAAATGAGCTTTATCAATAGCATCAGAGGCATTGGATATCAGCTCGCGCAAAAATATTTCCCGGTTAGTATAGATAGAATTGATCATCAGATCAAGTAGTTGTTTGGTTTCTGCCTGAAACTCCAGTGTTTGCTTGTTGTTATTTTCTGTTGTCATTTAAAAGACCTCCAGTTTGTATAATTACTTTTATCAGCACTCCATAAGTAAGAGTGCTAATATTATTATCATAATGGAAAAACTAGTTAAAATCAAGAGCTTTAAGAAAAAATCGCATAAAAAATTCTCTTAAAGGGTTAAAATAAAAAAATAAAAAAGGAGGATTTTTTATGCCGAAAAAAAATATGGCTCTTTGGATACTCAGTTTAATTCCTTTAGTTATGGTTTTAGGTAATTCCATGCTTATTCCTATTTTGCCTAAGATGGGGAAGATCTTTGCTGTCAGTCAGTTCCAGACCAGCTTGATGATTACTTCGTTTTCAATTGCAGCCTGTATTTTTATTCCTTTGGCAGGCTTTATTTCTGACCGTGCAGTCAGAAAAAAGGTAATTGCCGGAGGACTGATTTTATATGGGCTGGGTGGTATTGGAGCAGGAGCAGCTGCTGTTTTTTTACAGTCAAGAGCCTATTATGCTATTTTGGCCTTTAGAGTTTTGCAGGGAATAGGTGCTTCTGCTACAGCTCCGATTGCTATGGCTCTTTCCAGCGATCTTTTTTCCGGTTCGGAAAGATCTCATGCTTTAGGCATTATTGAAGCTTCTAATGGTATGGGCAAGGTCTTAAGTCCGATTTTGGGTTCTCTTTTGGCCTTGATTTCCTGGATGGCTGTTTTTTGGGCTTTTCCTGCTATTTGTCTGCCTCTGGCTGCGGCTGTCTGGTGGGGAATTGACGAGGAAGAGAATGCTTCTGGCAAGAAAAAGCCTTCTGTTAGTCAATATGCCCAGGATTTAAAAAAGATATTTCATGCCAGAGGCTTATTTTTAGCCGTTACTTTTTTTTCTGCTGCTGTAACTCTGTTTGTTATTTTTGGCATTTTGTTCTATATGTCTAACCTTTTAGAAGAGAAATATCACATAACCAGCCTTTGGAAAGGCTTTGTTTTAGCTTTTCCTCTCTTATTTATGGTAACGACCTCTTACCTGACCGGAAAGTTTATTAAAAAGAAGATTGATTTAATGAAAAATTTAGTCTTAATCGGTTTGATTTTAATGGCTTTTTCTACGGGAATAGCAATATTTTTTGCTAAAACATATATTTTGCTTATTTGTTTGGCGCTTACCGGTATTGGAGCAGGCTTAATCCTGCCCAGTCTGAATACTTTGATTACCAGCAGCATTTCTGCGGCTGAAAGAGGAATTATTACTGCTCTTTATGGCAGTGTTCGTTTTTTGGGAGTAGCCCTTGGCCCGCCTCTTTTTGGTTTATTGTGTAAGCTGGGCGGCAGATGGGTCTATGGAGTTAGCTCGGCTTTAGTTGTTTTGGCGGCAATAATAGTCTTTTTTGGCCTGCATAAAAGTGAGTCATCTGTTTCTCGGCATTGAATTAGTTTGTTTTTTAAGCATGATTCCTTTTTTCTCTGAATAGGATATATTCAGGAGGAGGGATTTAATGGAAGGAATTAAGTATCCATTGCCTAAGCGTACGGTAAAACCACGGCAGTGTGGTTTAACTATGGTGATAGATAAAGGACTGGGAATAAGTGCTTATAAGGATCTGCTGAATTTAGCGGGGGAGAAAATTGATTTTTTAAAATTGGGATTTGGCACAGCGGCTTTTTATCCTTTAAATATATTGCAGGATAAGATATTTCTGGCTAAAGAAAAAAAGATAGATATTTATTTTGGCGGGACCTTTTTAGAAATCATTATCTGGCAGAATAAGCTTAATGAGTATCTCACCTGGCTAAAAGAGCTGGGCATTGAAGTCGTTGAGGTTTCAGACGGCACTATTTATCTTTCTGAGGCTAAAAGAGCTTTAGTGATTAAAGAGGCTCAGAAAATGGGCTTTAAGGTTTTGAGTGAAGTGGGGAAAAAGAATATAAAAGATGAGAGGGATATTTCCTACAGGATAAAGCAGATAAAAAATGATTTAACGCTAGGAGTTTGTAAGGTTATTGTCGAAGGTAGAGAGAGCGGCAAAGGAATCGGACTTTATGATAATTCCGGCAGAATTAAGCATGATGATTTACAGTCATTGACTGCGGCCGGAATTAATACAGATAATCTGATTTTTGAAGCACCGCTGAAAAATCAGCAGACGGAGCTGATTGCTTTATTCGGCAATAATGTTAATCTGGGTAATATTCTGCCTGATGAAGTCCTGGCCTTAGAAGCCCTGCGCTTGGGTCTTAGGGGAGATACGTTCCGTTTGGCTTTGGAGGAAGAAAAGAATGAAGATAGAGGCTTATGCTCTGCCAGGGGAAGTGGGAGAGCTTAAAGGCAAGAATGCAGTAGTGCTTGATGTTTTAAGAGCTACCACCAATATTGTTTTAGCTTTAAATAATGGAGCGAAGGGAGTAATACCTGTTGCCGAGGTTGAGGAGGCTTATGAATATCGTCAAAGGGATGCAGAGGTTATTTTGGGAGGAGAAAGAAACAGAGTTTTAATCCCCGGTTTTGATCTGGCTAATTCACCATTAGAATATACTGCGGCTGCTGTTGCCGGGAAAACTATTGTAATGACTACTACTAATGGAACTGTGGCTCTGAAAAAGGCTGCCGGGGCTGATCGGGTTTTGGTAGGAAGTTTCATTAACATGGCCTCGCTTGGTGAGCGGGTGCAGAGTGAGGCGAAGGATCTGGTGATTATCTGTTCAGGGACTAAGGGAAAGATTTCTCTGGAAGACAGTGTGGCTGCCGGATATTTGATTTCCCTGCTTCGAAAGTCTAGTGATTATGAGCTTGATGATTTTGGCATCATGGCCTGTAATCTGTATGATTTTTATTCTCCCCACCTGGAGCGGGCTTTATGCTGTTCGGAGAATGGCCGGTCGTTGATTTCCTTAGGGAAGAAAGAAGACATTCATTGGGCTGCACGCTTGAATTACTGCTCTTTAGTTCCTGAAATGAAGGATGGAATAATTATTAGCGGGAGGTAATTTTTCTTGACCGGAGAAGCTATTCTGGTTATTTTGATATTAATAGGCATTTTGGGCCATTCAAATATTATTGCGACTTCTGCCTGTATGCTTTTGATTTTGAAATTGAGTAATTTACAGCGGTTTTATCCGCTTTTGGAGAGAAGAGGCCTGGAAGCAGGCCTTCTTTTTTTAACTATTTCTGTTCTTGTGCCTTTTGCTTCAGGGAGAATCAGCTGGGAGCAGATAAAAGTAAATTGTTTAACTGTTCCCGGATTTATAGCCTTTGCAGGAGGTGCCTTAGCTACATATATGAATGGTCAGGGGCTTGAGCTTTTACAATTTGAGCCGGAGCTTTTGCTGGGTTTGGTTTTAGGGTCTATTTTTGGCATTGTATTTCTTAAAGGGGTGCCGGTAGGACCTTTGATGGCTGCCGGGCTGACCGCTTTGTTCTTTAATTTGTTCAAATTGCTGTTTAAATAGCTGTTAACTTAGCAGGAAAAAGCCTTTTGGATTTAGAATTATAATTAAGGTGAAGAGACGACTATTTACGACTATTTTTAAGGATTTTTTAGACGCAGTATTTATTATTTGTTAGGAAGTGCTGGATGATGAAAAACAGATTAGTTATGGTAGTAGAAGATGATCCTGTTAATAGAGAGTTGGCTTTAAAAATTCTAAATTATTATAATTATCCTACTTGTTCTGCGGTTAATGGAGAAGATGCTCTGCTTAAAATCGAAAAGAATAAACCGGCTTTGATTTTGATGGATTTATCTTTACCAGTGTTGGATGGCTGGGATACTACAAAAAAGATTAGAGAAAATAAGGAATATGATGATATCGTTATTGTAGCTTTGACGGCTCATGCCATGCTGGAGGATAAGGAGAGGGCTTTGAAGGCAGGCTGTAATGTTTTTTTAAGCAAACCGTATGATCCTAAAATTTTATTAGAAGTATTAAATAAATATATTGTACAGGAAAAATAAAAAATGAGTCTAAAGAGACTCATTTTTTTTATTGCCTATTATTTTACCTATTCCGTAAGGAACAGCAAACATCAGTAATGTACCGATTAAGCCTGCGGCTGATGTAGACAGCTTTTCATTAGAGATAAATGGAACAGCATAATCAGGTATCAAAGCCTGAAACAATTCCTTGCCTTCGCTGGCATCAGCGAAATTAAGTATTTCGGCTGTATAATCTAAGCCGTCAGGTGATGAACTGGCAAAGGGAGAAAGAAAAACAGCTAATGCTATTGAAATCAAAAGCAAAATCAAAAAAATATTTTTTTTCATTAATATTCACCTCACATTTTTGGAATTTCTAAAACCAAATCTTCTCTTACTTTAAGCAGATAAGAAATAACGATAGTAGTAATAAGTGCTTCACCTATGCCGATTAGGGCATGAACTCCTAACATAGCAGGCAGAATCAAATTTAAAGCTATAGTTCCTGAAATGCCTATTTCCAATGAGGTCATCAAAGCTGCCAGCATTACTGAACACCAGGCTGAAACAGCAGCACCAATTAAAATACCCTTATTTCCGGCTATTATGTTTCTTATTCCGTTATAGATAAAGTGAGTAGCAAAACAACCGATGATTCCCATATTAAAAATGTTAGCTCCCAGTGCGGTCAAACCGCCGTCTTGAAATAGTAAACACTGAACGATAAAATTGGCTGTCATAACGAGGATTGCAGCCCATGGCCCCAGCAGTACAGTAGTTAAGGCTCCTCCTAAAAAATGTCCCGATGTACCGGCTGCAATAGGAAAATTGAGCATTTGAGCTGCAAAAACAAAGGCCCCCATAACTCCCATCATAGGTATTTGTTTTTCTCCTAACTGCTTATTTACTTTTTTCGCTGCATAAGCAACGATTCCTGCTGAAATGACATTAGCAGAAATCCATACTTTAGGATCATTGAGAAATCCATCTGGTATATGCATGATAATGCCTCCTTATTAAAATAATTTACAAAAAAAACCATGAAAATAAAGACTAGAAATTTCACTAGACTTTAAACCTTCATGGTTTCTTGCATACACATTTTAAATTT
>JBJDXG010000296.1:0-2244 GCA_051866555.1 bacterium
ATATTTTTTTAAGATCGCAGTAAGCTTGGATAAAGGCAGCTCACTGCAATTATTTGGCAGATTAAATAATTCATTGGCCTTTTTATTGAAAACGGCACGCTTGCGGTTGTCATCGACCAGAAATATATAGCTGCTTAATGAGTTCATGATAGTTTGGGTTTGCAGCCGTAAATCGGATAAATCCTGCTCCTGCGAAGCATCAGAAAAGAAGAGCAGGGTATAATTTTTCTGATAGTAAATAGTCAGCATAATGGTGATTTTTTTGCCGGCCTGATTTTTTATTTTCAGGATCTTATTAGCAAATTCCTGTTTATCAATCAGGTTTTGCGCCGATAATATTATCTCACTGGGTTTAACGGTGACTAAGGCTCTTAAATCATCATAGGTTTTATTTAACAGTTCATCCTTAGGATAGCCGATAATATTCTCTGCATAATGGTTGACAAATGATACTATTAGGTCCTGATTTAGGGTAATCAGACCTATGGGCAGGGCATTGAGGGTTATGTTCATATTAGTTTTCTTTTCTTTCAGGTTATTATAGGGCTCGGAGACAGTGGAGATAAAAATTCCCTGAAAGAAGTTGTAAAGAACGGTAATATAGATAGTAATGCAGAATATCTTGGCATAATTTGAAGAAAAGATGCTGTTGGGAAACATTGAGCCGGGAGGTGACAGGGTATAAAGCATCCAGGACAGGAAGAGATAATAAGCTATAATTTTATGGGTATCGTTAAAGTATAGACGGTAAAATCTGTATAAGGTGAATAAATGCATGGTAAGCCAGATGAGATATAATAAGAAATCATTAGATAATACCAATTTAACGGGCATAATCTGATAAATCAAGGGAGCAGAAAAAACTACGCTTATATTTAAAAAGATAGGAAAAAGTATGAGCCAATATTTTTTGGTGAGAAAATTTATTATTTTAGGATAAGTTAAAAACAGCATAAAAAAACATTCCGTCAGTCTGAGCAGAAAGACTAATAAGATTATATGGTCTAAGTTAGCATTAGTTTTGCAGGTATAATAAAGAATATTTAAACGGAATATAAGTGAGGAAATTAATAAAATATTTAAAATCTGTTCAAAGGTCGAGCGTTTTTTAAAATTATGAATCAGGATAGAAGATGAATTCAGCAGCAAAAGGATTCCCGCTATTTGCAGGCTGATATGCAGCTGTGAGATAAAGGGTAAAAGAAAAAAGTAAGAAAAGTTGGTAAAACAAAAACAGATAGAGATGATCAGCAGAAATTTTAGAAAAACATTTTTCAAGAATGCTGATTTGTTTAATAATAATTCCATTGCAACCACCTTTATATTTATCTTTTATTACTATTATACCATAATTTAGGTAAAGATACTAGAAATTTTACGTTTATGTTTACATTGTGAAAACTATGTTAATTAAGCAGGAAATAAGCTGCTGAGCGGGAAAGAAAAACTATACTGCAAAGGAGGATGATGAAAATGCAAATTATTGCAGACTTGCACACTCATACCGTTGCCAGCGGTCATGCTTACAGTACGGTGCAGGAAATGGCTCAGGCAGCAGCCGATAAAAACTTGGCAATGCTGGGGATTACGGAGCATAGTCCGGGAATGCCGGGCGGACCGCATCCTTATTATTTTTATAATATCGGTGTTATTCCCAAGACAATGTATGGGGTAAGGATTATAAAGGGAGTAGAGACCAATATTGTTGACCGTCAGGGAAATATTGATTTGGAGGATGAGCTTTTGGACCGGCTGGAGCTTGTCTGGGCAGGATTCCATATTTCCTGTTCACCGGAGGGGCGTTCTGTAGCTGAGAATACGGAAGCGATGGTAGCGGCATTGTCTAACCCCAGGGTTGACGGGGTGGTTCATCCGGGTAATCCGGAGTTTAGAATTGAACCATTGGCAATCGTTCAGGCGGCCAAGTATTATGACAAGGTTATTGAGCTGAATAACAGTTCGGTCAAGAAGGGGACGGTAAGGGAAGGCAGCAGTGAAAACTGTCTGGAGATTGCTAAATTGGCTAAAAAATACGCTCTTACAGTGGTTGTAGGCAGTGACTCGCATATTTCCTTTGATGTTGGCCGAGTCGATTATGCTTTGCAATTAGCGGTCAAAGCAGGCTTGGGGGAAGATGATATCTTAAACTGTTCAGCTGAAAGGATAGAAGAATTTCTGGCTCGCCGCAATGCTGCCAGAAAAGCAGTTTTATCCTTTTGATAAAAAAGGATTTTGCCTTGGAGA
>JBJDXG010000297.1:0-2240 GCA_051866555.1 bacterium
TCCTGATACTTCACATGAGATTATGGATCTTTTTACCCGCATTAATCAAAAGGGGACAACTATAATCATGGCAACTCATGACCGGGATATAGTCAACAGGATGAAGAAGAGAGTTATAGCTATTGATCATGGCCAAATTGTCAGTGATGAAAGAAGAGGAGGCTATGATGATGCGTACTAGAACCTATTTTTATTTTCTAAAGCAGGCAATCGTTAATTTGGGGCGGAATGCTCTGATGAGCATGGCGTCTATTGGTATTTTGACTGTTTCTTTGCTTATATTAGGTGGTTTTATTTTATCGGCTGCCAGTATTAATCAGCTGATAGGAGGTCTGGAATCACAGCTGGAGGTAATGGTCTTCCTTAAGGACAGTGTTTCAGCTGATGAGATCAAGGCTATGCAGGCTGATTTGCAAAAACTCCCTGATATCAGCGAAGTAAATTTTGTTTCTAAGGATAAGGCCTTTAAGCGTTTAAAAGAACAGATGGGCAATAAGGGCGCCGTTTTAGAAGAAATAACCGGCAATCCTCTGCCGAATGCTTTTGAGGTCAAAGCTAAAGTTCCCGAAAAGGTTGGCGCTTTGGCCGATATGCTGGTAAAGCAGCCCCAGGTTGAAGAGGTTAAATATGGCAAAGAAGCAGTCAAGAAGCTGTTTGCCTTTACCCGGGTTGTAAGGATAATTGGGGTACTTGTGATGCTTATTCTGAGCCTGGCTACGGTCTATATTATAGTTAATACTATCAGGCTGACGGTGTTTAACCGCAGAAGAGAAGTTCAGATCATGAAGCTGGTGGGGGCAACTAACTGGTTTGTGCGCTGGCCTTTTATGCTGGAGGGTGTATTGCTTGGCTTTATTGGGGCCTTGATAGCAGTAGTTATCCTGCATTATTCTTATATCATTATTATTTCCAAGCTGCAGAGCCAGCTGCCTTTTTTGCCGTTAGGCGGAGTTAATGCTGATATTCTCGGCCTCAGCTACTGGCTGTTTTTAATTGGCATTATTCTTGGTTCTGTCGGCAGCATTATTTCATTAAGAAAATTTTTACGAGTTTAAGGAGGATATTTTGCGTGTACATAAAGGGAAAGCGATGGTTTAGTTTAAGCTTATTGCTGCTGTTTCTGCTGTTTGCCCGAACGGCTGAAGCGAGTACGAATTTAAATCAGAAAAAAGAAGAACTGCAAAATGTTAAAATTGAAATTCAGGAAAAAAGGACGCGTTTAAGAACCTATAAAGCGCAGGAAAAAACGGTTGCTCATGAAATTACCCGTTTGAACAGCTATATGAAAGCGAAAGAGATCCAATTACAGGATTTAGAAAGACAGATGGTTAAAAATCAGCAGCGGGTCGATGCGGTAAAGGCGGAGATGGATAAGATTCAGGAAGATTTGGATCATCAAATCGTTATACTTAATTCCCGCTTGCGTGATACTTATAAAAACGGTACTGTCAGTTATCTGGAGCTCTTATTTGGTTCAGAGGATTTCAGTGATTTTTTGAGCCGGCTGCAATATATGAGCTTCATCATTAAACAGGATTTGGCTTTAATCGATAAGATAGAAAAGGAAAAAGCAGTTGTTGAACAGAAAAAGCTGGAGTTGGAGAAAAAGCAGCGGGCAATTGCTGAAATCAAGGCAGAGGTTCATATTAAGAAGCAGGAGCTTGCTTCAAACAGAGAACAAAGAAAAGCTGCTTTGGACAGGATTCAAAAGGAAAAAGCAGCTTATGAAAAAGAGCTGAATGATCTGGAACAGACCTCTAATGCTCTGATCGGAATGATTCAGCGGATTCAGGCAAGTTCCAGCTATAAGCCTAAGAACGGCAGTGCTGTAAGAAATGGCAGCGGTTCGATGATGTGGCCGTTAAATGGAACGATAACCTCTAATTTTGGCTATCGGGTGCATCCTATCTTTAAAACCAGAAAGCTGCATACCGGCTATGATATTGCAGCCAGACACGGAACTCCTATTGCTGCTGCTAAGGATGGCCGGGTTATTTTCTCCGGCTGGATGGGCGGCTACGGCAAAGCTATTATCATTGACCATGGCGGCGGAATTTCTACTTTATACGGACACTGTTCTGCTCTTTTAGTAGGACAGGGCAGAGATGTTGACCGCGGTCAGACGATAGCTCAGGTAGGCAGTACCGGATACAGCACTGGTCCGCACTGCCATTTTGAAGTCCGGCTGAACGGCACTCCGGTAAATCCGGGCAGCTACTTGTAAAAATGAATTTTTTTCT
>JBJDXG010000298.1:0-2239 GCA_051866555.1 bacterium
GCCGTCAGGTCCGCGGTAGCAATCGCTTACCCCTACCGTTTCAGCTAAAATTACATTAGGCATTTTCGCTGAAACGGGAATATCTGATTGATTCAGATGACCTAATTCCAATACCGAACGCACCTTGTTCAGCTCCTCCAAGGCTTTTCTGGCATGAGCAATAAGATTATTTTTTTCTTCAATTTTACTGACAGCCACTCTGATTTCCCGATCAAGATCCCGCCCCAAATCACGCCCCGGTTCAGGAGAAATCGTCACCAGATAAATAGGATCAACACCCTTTTGAATTAAAGGCTTTTCATCCTGTATCCCTGAAGCTACCACCAAGGACTGATAATCCTTGCCCTTTAAACCACTGTAAATCTCCCCTAATAAAGTTGACTTACCCGAATCATTGCGTCCGGCAACTACGATCTTTCTCATGTCTGTCCCTCCTTTTCCCTTAAACTGCTTCTCTCCTTAGCATATGCAGCAAAAGGAAAAGATGTGACAATAAAATTCAGGCAATTTGTTCTAGTTTAGTTCCTTCCCGTATGTAGATTCCTGTTTTGTTGATAACTGTGATTACTACTGCTTTATAGCTTCTTACCTGAATGATAATAGTTAAGTTGTTATGCTGGTCTACTATGGCAATCTCTTCTCCGCTGTCATTATAGGCCAAAAGACGTTCCCCCAGACAAAGGATTATACCGGCTACAACATATTTATCAACCATTCTCTGCTCCATTCGCTGGAGGGCATGCGTAGTCGTTTCCACATTAAACTTCCTGTTCTTTATGGTTACTTCAGTTATAAGCATTTTATCCCTCCCTCTTATCGGTTACTCATATTGTTCCCAATAAGAGGGTTTTTATACCATTAATAACAAATAAGAGCAGCTCCGCCATACTGCGAATCTGCTCTTATTTATAAAGATCACTGTTTAGCTATGTAGCCTTATTCTTCTTCGCTTTCAATTTCCTCAATCGCGGAAACTACTTTATCCCATTCCGTATCATCAGTGATATCAACTAAAATATCATCGCCCTGCTCATCCTGTTCAACTCTGAAAACAAAAGCATTGTCGCTGTCTTCCTCAGTTGATAATAACACAGCATATTCCTTGCCGTCAATTTCATATATTTCTTCTACCTCGTATTCATGCTCCTGACCATCTTCATCTTCCAAAATAACGATATTGCTTTCTTCTGACATTTATTTCCCTTCTTTCTCCTGTAATTACTGCTATTTTATTATACTTCCTACAGGTTGTCAATCTTTGCTCTGTAAAAAAGCAAGCCTGGTTAAATACCCCTGTAAAATAATGCAAGCAGCCATTTTGTCAATTACCTTTTTTCTTTTGCCGCGGCTGACATCAGCAGCAATCAGATTTCTTTCCGCTTCTACTGTACTTAAACGCTCATCCCAGGTTTGAACCGGCAGCTGCAGCTCTTCTTTCAATATCTCAGCCAAATCCAGAACCTTATTCGCCCGTTCACCCAGTGTGCCGTTCATATTCTTAGGCAGACCGACTACAATTTCCGTAACCTCATACTCAGCTATAATCTTTCTCAGCTCAGCCAAATCATAATCCAGCGCCTGCCGCCTTATTACCTTAACTCCCTGAGCTGTCCAGCCCATGGCATCACTTACGGCAACTCCTATCGTCTTATCGCCAATGTCTAATCCCATTATGCGCATTTTCAGTCTCCTTTTATTCCTTTTTGTACTGATTTTTTAAAACAATTTTTACTCTCTGCCATTTTTCAGGCAGCAAAACCAGCTTTCTCTTCTGGGTAATTTTAAAAGAAGCAATTTCGGCTGAATTAGCCAAATATTTTTTCATCTCCGGCACCTTAAGCTCCTTCAGCTTTTTCTTCCAGTAGCCCCGAGACAAATCAGCTTCAGCCAGACGGCTGGCATCTATCTCCGCCTTATACAGCACCGGGCTGACTAACATCCCGGCATTCCAGGCAATTTCAGCCGGCTGTCCTACCAGAGAATATGATTTGCCTGCTTTAGCCTGCAAAAACTGACTGACAGACTTCTCCAAATCGCTGTCAGCGACTAAGAATATTCTGCCAGTTCCCTTAGCCTCAGCTGTCAGCTTGTCCCCCTGCTCTCCAACATTCTTATCATACCTTAAGGCAATTCCCTGCAGGGACAGAGAATTATCCAGCAGCTTATCGGTTTTAGGCAGTTCCTCTTTAACCAGCTGCATAAAGCGTTCCCTGACCTTAATCTGAACATCCTTTTCCAG
>JBJDXG010000299.1:0-2234 GCA_051866555.1 bacterium
GATAAACATTTCCTTTCTTATCAAGCGCTAAATCACCTTTAATATTAATAGTATTTAGTAAATTACCGCTTGCAGCAAATTTTCTTTTTCGCTCATGATTTCTATCAGTTATATAGATATTTTCCTGCCGGTCAAGAGACACACCTGTCGGTTCATCTAAATCGGCAAATAAAATTTCACTTTTCTTTAATTTAGGAAGTATTTTAATTATCCTCTTTTGCGAGGCAATATAAATATTTCCCTTTTTATCCACAGCTACAGCTCTTGGATTGCTCAGAAAAAAATTTTGGGCCGGCAGTTTTCCTATATGCTGAATAAGCTGACCAGCATAGCTCAATACCAAAATACAATGCGCCCCCTGGTCAGCAATATAAAACCTGCCTGCCTGATCAAAGCAGAAATCAACTGCCTTTTCTAAAATCCCCTGACCAATTATTCTCCTTTTCTGTCCCTGCAGATCCAATTCATAAATTACCTTCTTTTCCGTATCTAAAAAATACAGAAAATCATGATAAATACGAATTTGTCCCTTCAGCGGTTCAGTAACTCTCACCCGCCGTGGTATCTCTATATTATGAACCAGAGATTCAGCCGCCGAAAATACTCTGATCAAACCGCTGTAGGTATCCAGAATATAAATCCTGCCCTGACTGTCAAGAGCTATTCCTTCCGGCCCATAAATATAGTCTGACAGATAATAGCCAAAAAATCTGTCTCTCCTGCCTAATGAAGCCTGCATAACCTGACCATGAGTATTTATCCCCTCAAACCGGTCTACATTAGTAAGATAAATAAGATCATTATAAACAGCTATTCCAGTGGGGCCATAATAATCTTTCTCTGCCTGATTCACTTGATAAGAAATTAAATCACCCAAATATTTTCCCTGACCGTCATATTTTAAAACTCTTCTCTTGCGTTTCTCCCCACCAATACCGCCAGGGTCAGTCACATAAAGCAAATCGCTGTTTTCAGCAAATTCCAAGCGAAAAGGAGTCTGCAATTCTCCTTTTTCTAACCCCAGGGAAGCAAAGCTTTTTAAAAAAGCACCACTGGAATCATATTTTTTAATAACTCCATTAGCAGAAGATAAATCAAGCACAAATAAGTTGCCATAACCATCCACCGCAACGGAAGCCGGATTAATTACCTCATTTGGATAAGCAAAAGTAATAATATCTGATGATTGAAAAAAGCTGCAGCCACTTAGATTAAATGATAAACATAAAATTAATCCCCAATAAAGTATTCTCATATTTTTCCCCGCTTTTTTCTTTTTTCTTACTTTGCCCTAAATGATAAAAATCTAAGCAGAAAAATTAAATCCGAAACTTCATAACTTCATTTTGCAAATTGGCTGCCATTTCCGCAAGTTTTCGACTGGCAGAAGCGATCTCATGCATAGAAGCCGTTCCTTCCTCAGTAGCTGCGGAAACAGTTTCAGCCTCAGTAGATACATCATGACTCATCGTATCTATTTTGGCTATGGCCGATATAATTTGCCCGGAGCCTGATTTAAGACTCTCCACTAAATCACCCATCATATTCGACTCCTCGGCAACTGCAGTAATCATCTTGATAATATCATTAAATGTACTGCCGGCACTGTCAACAGCACCAGTTCCTGATTCAACCTCCTGCAAACCCTGCTGCATAACCAGAACTGCATTGTTTGATTCTTCCTGAACAGCAGCAATCAAGTCAGCAATCTCTCTGGCAGCCGCCTGCGACTGCTCTGCAAGCTTACGTACTTCATCAGCAACAACGGCAAAACCAGTTCCATGCTCACCAGCTCTGGCTGCTTCAATTGCAGCATTTAAAGCCAACAAATTAGTTTGAGCAGCAATTTCAGCAATGGTATCTACTATAACACCTATTTTTTTAGACTCCTCACCTAAGCCGGCAACAGCCTTAGCCGTTTGATTAACAGAATTTCTGATTCCCTGCATTTTAGATACTGCATTTTCAATAACTGCTCCACCCTGAGAAGCTATTTGATTAGTAACCTGGATTTGCTTACCTGATTCTGCAATAACAGAAGAAAAATTATCCATACGTGCAGTCAGGTCTTTAGAATAATCGTTAGCTGCACTGCAGGAAATGCTTTGTTCACTGCAGGAATTAGCTACTTTTACCGCTGAGTTAGCTATAGAATCACTAGCTTCAGCTGACTGATCTGCACTGGAAGTAAGCTCTTCCGAAGCAGATGATACATAATCCGCTGCTTCAGCAAT
>JBJDXG010000300.1:0-9723 GCA_051866555.1 bacterium
AGCAGTCTGGAAGCTCTGGCTAAGGATTATCTGAATGAAGAATTGCTGACGGTGGAAGAGGTCATCAAGGGAGCTTTGGATATCATAGCCGAGGTGATCAATGAAAGAGCTGAGGTGCGCAATTTGCTGCGGAAAAGGATATGGCAGCGGGGCAAGATCAGAACCGAGCTGGAGGTGGCTGAGGAAGAAGGACAGGGCTTTTTGATGTATCAGGACAGAGAGGAGCCTTTAGCGAGATTAGAGCCGCACCGTGTATTGGCGATTAACCGCGGGGAAAAGCAGGGAATCCTAAAGGTACATTTGCTTCTGCCTCATGAAGAAATCATTAAAGAAATCGAGAAGCTGGTAATCATTAATGATTCTGCTTTTAAGGAGCCTTTGGCGGAGGCTGCTGCTGACAGCTATAAAAGACTTCTTTTCCCGGCTATAGAGCGGGAGATCAGGGCTCAGCTGACGGAAAATGCCCAAAAACAGGCGATTAAGGTTTTTGCTTTAAATCTCAGACAGCGTCTTTTGGAGGCTCCGCTGCCCGGCTTTAGGGTGCTGGGACTTGACCCCGGATACCGTACAGGCTGTAAGATGGCTGTGGTTAATGAACAGGGCCGGGTTTTGGCCACTAAAGCTATGTATCTTACCGGCAGTGAAAAGCAGAAAAAGGAGGCAGAGGATATTTTCCTCAGGCTGGTAAATGAATATAAGGTTGGTTTGGTGGCTATCGGCAATGGTACGGCTTCTTATGAAACAGAGGTTTTTACGGCGGAAATGATAGAAAAGCACCAGCTTGATTTGCATTATCTGATTGTAAGCGAGGCGGGGGCTTCGGTTTATTCGGCTTCCAAATTAGCCAGGGATGAGCTGCCTGAGCTTGATGTTTCTCTGCGCGGCGCGGTATCGATAGCGAGAAGAGTTCAGGACCCGCTGGCTGAATTAGTGAAGATTGACCCTAAGTCAATAGGGGTTGGACAATATCAGCATGACGTTAATCAGAAGCAGTTAAAGGAAACCTTGGCCGGAGTTGTTGAGTCGGTTGTAAATCACATCGGGGTAGAGCTGAATACGGCTTCTCCGGCTCTTTTAGCTTATGTTGCCGGAATCAGCTCTGGTGTGGCGAAAAATATAGTGGCTTACCGTGATGAGCATGGGAGCTTTAAAGACCGGAAAGAGCTTTTGCAGGTTGCCCGTTTAGGCAAGAGTGCTTTTACTCAATGTGCCGGATTTTTAAGGATTAAGGACAGCTCTGACCCTTTGGACAATACTTCGATTCATCCCGAATCCTATGAGCTGACGAAAAGGTTAATTGACCAGTTGGGTTATTCTTTGGACGATTTAAGGGATAAAGCGCGGCTGGAATTATTGCAGCAGGAAATTAAGCAGGCTGATGCCTCTTTTTTAGCTGAAGAGCTGGCGGCCGGAGAGCCGACTGTCAGGGATATTATGCAGTGCTTGCTGAGACCGGGGCGCGACCCGCGGGAGGAATTGCCTAAGCCCTTAACCAGAAAGAATATCGTGAAGCTTTCTGAAATCATGCCGGGCAGCATAGTACGCGGCAGAATTCAGAATGTGACTGATTTCGGTGCTTTTGTTGATTTTGGCATTAAGGTTAATGGCCTGATTCATCGCTCTGAATTGAGCTGGCAGTATTTTCGCCATCCCCTGGATGTGGTCATGGTAGGGGAGATAGTAGAATGTCTGGTCTTAAGTGTTGATGAGAAAAGAAACAGGATTGCTCTCAGTTTAAAACAAGCGATAAAGGAATGTGAAAGATGAATCTCTTGACCTTAGAAAATATCAAAAAGAGTTACGGGGAAAAGGTTCTTTTTGCTGAGCTTAATTTTAGTCTGTCTGAAGGACAGAAGGTGGGCTTAGTGGGCATTAATGGAGCGGGCAAGTCAACCTTATTAAAGATTGCAGCCGGTCTGGTTAAGCCTGAAGCGGGCAATATAGTGAAGAAAAATGGTTTAAAGACAGCTTATTTGTCTCAGCTTCAGGAGTTTAAGCCGGAGAATACTATTGAGGAAGAGCTTTTGCAGGAGCTGGCGGATAAGGGACAGAATATCTGGGAAATGGAAAACAGAGTAAAAACTTTGCTTACTCAATTGCAAATTTCTGATTTTAGTGTTACAATTAATAAATTATCAGGAGGTCAGAAAAAACGTTTAGCTTTAGCGTTGGCTCTGGGACAGGAGTCTGACATTCTGGTACTGGATGAGCCCACTAACCATTTAGATCAGGTAACTATTGACTGGTTGGAGCAATATTTAATTAAGTTTAAAGGTGCTCTTTTAATGATAACTCATGACAGATATTTTTTAGATAGAATTACTAATAATATTGTTGAGTTGGATCGGGGCGTTTTATATGCTTATGAAGGCAATTACAGCGTTTATCTGGAGGCCAAGGCTTTAAGGGCGGAAATGCTGCAGGCCTCTGAGCAGAAACGCGCTAATCTGTACCGTAAGGAGCTGGCCTGGATACGAAGGGGTGCCAAAGCAAGAACAACGAAGCAGAAGGCCAGGATAGAGCGTTTTAAGGAACTGGAAAACAGTAAGCTGAACATAAAGGAAGCTAAAATGACGGTTACGACTGTTACCAGCAGATTGGGGAAAAAGGTAATAGAATTGGACGGTATAGGGAAGCAGTACGAAAATGTGCTGTTTCAGGATTTGAGTCTGATTATTGCCCGCGGAGACCGTATAGGAATTGTAGGCGATAATGGCCGGGGTAAAACGACTGTTTTAAAAATTATTAAAGGTGATGTGTCTCCCGACTGGGGGACTGTTTCCTATGGCGAAACAGTGAGAATAGGCTATTTTGGTCAGGATAACAGTGATTTGCCGGATGATAAAAGGGTGATTACTTATCTTAAGGAAAAGGCTGAATATTTTAAGACTGCTGACGGCTCTTCTGTCAGTGCCGCCAGGATGCTGGAGCGTTTTCTGTTTACCTCAGATTTGCAGTGGTCGTTGATCGGCAGGCTGTCAGGCGGGGAGAAGAGGAGACTGTATCTTTTGAGTGTTCTTCTGGAAGCTCCGAATGTTTTGCTGCTTGATGAGCCGACTAATGATCTTGATGTTTTGACCTTAGCTATTCTGGAGGATTATCTGGATGAATTCAGCGGAACGGTAATTACTGTTTCCCATGACCGGTATTTTTTAGACCGTATTGCTGAAAGACTGATTATTTTAGATGGAAGCGGGAAGGCTGATTTTTATTTAGGGCAGTATTCTGATTTCTTAGCGCTGAAAAAGGAAGTGCCGGTGGCAGCTAAGGTTAAGGAAAAGCCGAAAACGGAAAAGGTAAGGGAAAAGGTTTTAAAATTTACTTATAAGGAAGAGATGGAATATAAGAGTATAGAAGATGAAATCAGCAGGCTGGAAGAGGAATCGGCTGCTCTGCAGAATGAAATGAATAAAGCAGGAAGTGATTTTTTGCTTTTGCAGGAGTTGGCGGATAAAAAAGAGGCCTTGGATAAAGAACTTGACTATAAAATAGAACGTTGGGCTTATCTTAGCGAAAAGAAGGAAAAAATAAATGCAAAAAAAGGAGAACGACATTAGAATGACAAAATTTGAAGATTTAAAGATCAGCGGGGATCTTTTGAAATCAATCAGGGCGATGGGGTTTGAAGAAGCTACTCCGATTCAGGCAGAAGCTATTCCTTATGCGCTTGAGGGCAAGGATTTAATTGGGCAGGCTCAGACAGGGACAGGCAAGACTGCGGCCTTTGGGATTCCGATAATTGAAAGACTGGAAAAGGGCTGCAGCTCGATTCAGGGTCTGGTAATAACCCCGACCAGGGAGCTGGCTGTTCAGGTTGCTGAGGAATTAAACCGGATAGGTCAATGCAAGGGAGCTAAAACGCTGCCTATTTACGGCGGTCAGGATATTGAACGTCAAATCAGGGCCTTAAAGAAGAAGCCGGAAATCATTGTAGGTACACCAGGCCGTTTGATGGACCATATGCGAAGAAAAACTATCCGTCTGCATGACCTGAAGGTGGTTGTGCTTGATGAAGCTGATGAAATGCTGAACATGGGCTTTGTGGAAGATATAGAGGCTATTTTGCAGGAAGTGCCGGAGGAACGTCAGACTTTATTGTTTTCGGCTACTATGGCTAAGCCTATTCAGAATTTGGCGCAGAAATTTATGCAGAATCCTTTAGTCATTAAGGTTAAATCTAAAGAAGTGACTGTGCCGAGCATTGAGCAGTATTATCTTGAGGTACAGGAGAAATATAAATTTGACGTTTTATGCCGTCTTTTGGACAGCCATTCGCCGGAGCTGGCTATTGTTTTTGGGCGGACGAAAAAAAGAGTTGATGAATTGAGCGAAGCGCTGAATAAGAGAGGCTATTCAGCGGAAGGCATTCACGGTGATTTGACGCAAAGCAAGAGAGATACAGTTCTGCGTCAGTTTAAGGAAAATGTAATTGATATTCTGGTGGCGACAGATGTAGCAGCCCGCGGTCTGGATATCAGCGGTGTTACCCATGTTTATAATTTTGATATTCCGCAGGACCCGGAAAGCTATGTGCATCGTATTGGGCGTACCGGACGGGCAGGCAAAAGCGGTCTGGCGGTTACTCTGGTTAATCCGCGGGAAATCGGGCATTTAAGAGTAATTGAGGGACTGACGAAAAAGAAAATTCCGCGCAAGCCTATTCCGACTGTGTCTGAGGTTATGCAGGGACAGCAGAGAATGACTTTGGAAAAAGTGCTGGCAGCAATGGAGAATAATGATATCAGCAGTTATACTAAGCTGGCTCAGGAGCTTTTGGAGGAGCATGATTCAGTAGCTCTTTTAGCTACTACTTTAAAGATGCTGACTAAGGAGCTGGATACAACTCCGGTACAGCTGACAGAACAGGCTCCTATCTTCTCCCGGAAAAAAACGCCTCGTGACCGCAAAGGCTGGTCAGGCGGCAAACGCCGGGGAGGCTTCCGCAGCGGTTCAAGAGCGCAGCATAAAAATCATAGTGGAAAAAATAAAAGACCGCAATAAGAGGGTGCAGAAAAATGGACAATATCTATGCATTGGAACAACTGGTTATTTATCATAATCTGTCCGCTAAGCCGGGGATAAGGCTTTATTTAAAGCTGCATAAGGCTTTGCGGCAAAAGGATGGCCAACCGGATAAGCTGCTTAAATTATACAGCTCCTTAGTGGATTATTTATGGCATTGGTCCACTCCAGAGACGGTGGGTGACCTGTGGCAGAATTATTTGGCAGAACAGATTTTAGGGGGAACTGATTTTGCTGTTCTGCCGGAGGTTTCCTTTTTAGAGCAGGAGCTGAAGGTTTTGCAGCAGTATTGGCAGCTTGATCTGGCAAAGACAGAAGCTGAAATAGCTAAGGCTGTGAATGCTGCTTTGCCTTTTAGCTATTGCCGTTTAAATAAGCAGCCGGAGGTTCTGTACAGTCCTTCCTATGAGGAAGAGCTGAAAAAAATTAAGCTGGATTTAATGCGGGTGCAGGACTGGGCTGAATTAGCTCCAAGAGTGCTGGATTTCTACCGCCAGGTGGGAACTGATATTTTTGCGAAATATTGGGGCTTTACCTGGCATGCAGGACAGCTTGAGGGAATCAAGAAGCTGGAAACGGTAACGCTGGATCATTTTGTTGGCTATGATGAGCAAAGAAATCAGCTGCTGGAAAATACGGCCCAGTTCATTAAAGGCTTTGGGGCTAATAATGTTTTATTATATGGCGACCGCGGAACTGGTAAGTCATCCAGCATTAAAGCCTTATTTACCTGCTTCAGCAGACAGGGACTCAGGATCATTGAGCTGGCTAAGCATCAGCTGGTTGATTTTCCGGAATTAATTAGACTGCTTAAGGATAAAAAGGAGAGATTTATTATTTTTATTGATGACCTTTCCTTTGAGCCGGAGGAAACTGATTATAAATATATGAAGGCTATTCTGGAAGGCGGTCTGGAGGTTCAGCCTAAAAATATTCTGGTTTATGCTACTTCTAATCGCCGTCATCTGGTGCGCGAATTCAGGCATGAGCGTGAGATGAATGAGGAATTAAATAAACGTGATACAATGCAGGAAAAATTATCTTTGGCTGACCGTTTTGGCCTGACGATTACCTTTAGTTCGCCAAGTGAAAAGGAATATTTGCAGATTGTAGAAAAGCTGGCTGAGAGAAGGGGTATTGAGCTGCCGACCAATGATTTGCACCGTTTAGCACTGCAGTGGCAGATGTGGCACAATGGTCTTTCAGGACGTACTGCTAAGCAGTTTGTCGAGGATTTAGCCGGAAAGATGGAGCTTTAATGGCGGCGAAGAAGAAAAAATTTTATGCTGTCAGAAAAGGACGCTCTGAAGGGATTTTTCTCACTTGGGCCGAATGTAAACAGGTGATTGACGGATTTTCCGGTGCAGTATATAAGAGCTTTCTGAGTCGTGAAGAGGCTGAGGCTTATTTGCAGGGGGCTGAAGTCAGTACCCCTGTAAGCTTTCCTCCAACAGCTGCTGTTGCCTATGTTGACGGCAGCTACCATGACGGCAGGAAGGAATTTGCTTACGGGGCAGTATTTTTCTTTGGTGGTCAGGAAGAGCATTTTTCCGGTCGGGATAATGATCCTGACCTGGCAGAAATGCGCAATGTGGCCGGAGAAATCAAGGGTGCCCAAAGGGCTATGGAGCTGTGTCTGGAACGGGGCATACCGGAGCTTTTTTTGCATCATGATTATGAAGGCATAGCCCGTTGGTGTACTGGGGAGTGGCAGGCTAAAAAAGCGGGAACTAAAAAGTATCGGGATTTTTATCAGGGCCTTAAGGATAAGCTTGTGGTACATTTTGTTAAGGTCAAAGGTCATTCCGGAGATAAGTATAATGACTTAGCTGATTTATTAGCTAAAAAAGCTTTGAATCTTGTTTAAAGTAAAAAAATAAAAGGTACTGAAAATAATCAGTACCTTTTTTGCTTAAATTGGTGCGGGCGAGTGGATTTGAACCACCACAAGATTGCTCTTACTAGCTCCTGAGGCTAGCGCGTCTGCCGTTCCGCCACGTCCGCAAGAACAAATCATGTTTATATTATAACTCTATTTCTGAAAAAAAACAAGAAGAATTTTTCTTGAATTTATATCCGCAAAATTTTAAGAAAAAAAGGGGGGATGATATATGGAATGTGAAATACGTGAATGGAATATAAAGGATGCTGCTGGATTAGCAGAAATGCTGAATAATAAAAAAATACTTAATAATTTGCGTGATGGACTACCATATCCTTATACTGAAAGTGATGCAGAAGAGTATATTACATCAATGCTTGCTGCTGAAAAAACAAAAACTTTTGCATTTGCAATAACTGTTAAAGATAAGGTTATTGGCAGCATAGTTGTTTTTCGATGTGATAATATTCATTCAAGAACAGCGGAAATGGGGTATTATATCGGGGAGTATTATTGGGGACGTGGCCTTGGAACGAGTGCAGTAATACAAGTGTGTAATTATATATTTGAAAATACGGATATTATAAGGATATTTGCAGAACCATTTGCTCATAACGCGGCATCATGCAGAGTACTTGAAAAGGCAGGCTTTAAATTTGAAGGATTATTAAGGAGTAATGCAGTTAAAAATGGTAAAGTAATTGATATGAAGATGTATTCTTTGATTAAGGAATGGAGTGAGTGAAAAGAATGGACTTAAGGATGAATATAAAAAAAGCAGAAAAAGAGGATTTACAAGAGATACTTGATTTACAGTATATAGCATATCAAAGTGAAGCAAAGTTGTTTAATAATCCCAATATTCCGCCATTGAAGCAGACTTTGTCTGAGGTGGAAAATGAATATCAAAAGGGCATTATTTTAAAAGCCTTAGATGAGAACGGGGTTATCATAGGCTCTGTGAGAGCTTATACTGCTAATGGGACGGCTTATATTGGAAAATTGATGGTTCATCCACAAAAGCAGCATCAAGGAATTGGAACAAAACTTTTACTTGAAATAGAAAAGGAATATCCCGGGCAAAGATACGAACTTTTTACAAGCACGAAAAGTCAAAAGAATATAGCATTGTATGAGCGGTTAGGGTATAGAAGCTTTGCCCAAAAGCAAATCACAAATGAATTACGCTTTGTGTATTTGGAAAAAGGTCAAGTATAAATTTGCCAAACGAGTAATGTGGTTGAAGTTGGATATGGAAGAGATCAATGGTCTTGGAATTATCGTACATCATAACAGAGTGTTTAATGATGGAGGAAAAGAAAGGTGAACCTGATAAAATGTGAAGTAAATGATTGTCAAAGAATAACAGACTTTTATAAATATGTAATTGATAACACCGATGAGATGGATAAATATGCTCGTTGGAAATATGGACAACACCCGACAGATGAAATGATAAAAGGATATATTGATGGCGGATATATGTATTATGAAGAGAAGGATGGAGAAATCATAGCTGCAGTAGCGTTAACACCATTTCAAAATGAGGATTATCATCCGGTTGATTGGAGTATTAATCTTAAGGATAATGAGGTTTTTGTAGTTCATATTCTCTGTGTGAATCCATCTATGCAAAAGCATGCAGTGGCAAAAGATATTATGGATGAAATCGTTCAATTTGCTAAGATTGCGGGCATGAAAGCAATAAGATTAGATGCTTTATGCTGTAATAAACCGGCACATAAATTGTATGAGAAATGTGGATTTATAAAACGGGGAATACAAAACTGGTATGCTGATAATACCGGATGGATTGATTTCTTTTTATATGAATTTGTTTTGTGAAAAAGAGAAGGTGACTTGATGAATAATCAATTTATACAGGGAATAATTTTAATTGGCATAAAATTGATAACAATAGTTACCTGAAGAGAATAGAAGCATTTAAAGGGATTGAAAGACTTGATTTTAATAAGGCAGTCACTTTTTTGTTGGAGAAAATTTTATGAAGGGATACAGAACAAAAACATGGCAGCATGAGGTTACAGGGTTTGATGGAAATACGATTCTATTTGGAGTAAATATATTTGATTATGAATGGAAAAGCACTGGTGAGAAAATTGACGTTAAAGATCCATTGTATGGTCAAAAATATCGTTTCCCTATATACAAAGTTCTCATTGATGAGAAGGAGTATGAATTTGCTGCAGGTGAATTCAGTAATTGCGTTTTTGGCTTCTATATAAAGAAATATTAGATATAGATAACGGTAAATTGACATATTATTGGTTTAAGGAATGTAAAACTGCAGAATATGTTTTAGTGCATATAGCAGAGGGCAAATGATAATGAACATAAATGCAAGTATTAACGCAACAAGAGAGGGCTTTGAAGAAAGCTTTTCTTCCGGGGACTTTTATAATAAACAGACCCAGGATTCGGAACATCTGGAACAGATTATGAATTTCCTTCCGATCAAGGGCGGAATGAAGGTGCTTGACCTTGGAGCAGGAAGCGGCTATATGTCGTTTCCGATCGCAAAAAGAAATGCTGCATGTGAAATTGTCGGGCTGGACATTGTCGCAAATACTCTGGTGGCAAATCGTGTCAGAGCTGAGAAAGAAGGTGTGAGGAATCTTTCCTTTGTATGCTATGACGGGATTGATTTTCCGTTTGAAGCAAATAGTTTTGATATGGTTATAACAAGATATGCCTTACATCATTTTCCCGATATCGACCACAGTATCAGTGAGGTGGCAAGGGTTCTTAAACCCGGCGGCAGTTTCTTTCTCTCTGATCCATGCCCGAATGATTGTGAC
>JBJDXG010000301.1:0-9676 GCA_051866555.1 bacterium
GAAGACTTTTGCCGTCTTTTAATTCTTCCTTCATCCGTTCAAAAATCAGGATATTGGTATCAACCGTCATACCTAAGGAAAGTATAACCCCGGCAATCCCCGGCAAAGTAAAGGTTGCCTTCAAAAGCACCATGATAGCCAAAATAAACATCAGGTAAATAACCAGAGTGAAGTTGGCAATCAGACCGGGCAGACGATACATTGCCAGCATGAAAACAGCAATCAAGGCTGTACCGATTATTCCGGCATGAATACTTTTAGCAATGGAGTCAGCCCCCAGAGTAGGACCAACTGTTCTTATTTCCGCTACTTCAACCGGTACAGGCAAAGCTCCGGCTCTTAAAAGCAAAGCTGTTTTCTGAGCTTCATCTACTGTATGGTCTCCGCTTATTTGAGCCTTGCCGCCGCTTATTGCCTCCTGTATAACCGGAGAAGACAAGACTTTATTATCTAAAACAATAGCTAACTGTCTGCCGACATTTTGACTGGTAACCTCAGCAAAGGCTTTAGCCCCGGCAGCATCAAACTCGATAGAAATTACAGGCTTGCCCATTTGGTCATAAGCAACCTGAGCTTTTTTCAGATTAGCACCGGTCAGAACGGTTTCCCCCAAAGAACCGTCCTCATTGACCTTCTTAAACTCCAATAAAGCAGTCTTGCCTATTGTATCCAGGGCCTGCTTGGAATCCTTAACTCCCGGCAGCTCAACGATTACCCGATCCTTGCCCTGGCTCTGCACCAAAGGCTCAGTCACACCAAGCTCATTGATCCGCCGCTCTACTACCTCAATTACTCTGTTCTGTGCCTCCTTATCAACAGGTGTTTCAGCTGTTGGCTTTAGCTGAAGAACTACGTGTGTTCCTCCCTGCAGATCAAGACCAAGCTTTACTTTTTCATGCAGCGGAAGCACTACATAAACAGCAAGAAGCGCTAGCACAATAATCGTAATAAATTTAACTGCCGTCATCTTACCGATTTGCATATTTCACCTTACCCCCTTATTTCTTTCCCTAGTTCAGCTCAATAAATTATTCCTCTACCGCCTGATAAGTACAAACAGTTTTGCAGGTACGGCATTTATCGCATTTTTCCTGGGCAATAGACATATAGCCCGCTTCATCCTGCTTAATTGCCCCCTTAGGGCACGCCATCCTGCATACCTGATGACACTTCCCATGCAGACATTTATCTTTATTTATCTTCATGACTACTCCTCAACAATTAAGACTTTTTGCATAACAGCGCCCTGCTTCATATTGCGCACAATATCAAGCCCTTCCAGAACCTGACCAAAAACAGTGTGCACTCCGTCCAGATGCGGCTGCGGTTCGTGGCAGATAAAGAACTGACTTCCTCCTGTATCACGTCCGGCATGAGCCATAGATAAAGCACCGGCTAAATGCTTATTAGGATTGATCTCGCATTTAATAGTCCAGCCCGGTCCTCCTGTACCGTTTCCCTTAGGGCAGCCTCCCTGACTGACAAAGCCGGGAATTACACGATGAAAAGTCAGACCATCATAAAATTCATTAGTAGCTAATTTTTCAAAGTTGGCTACCGTATTCGGAGCATCCTTTTCAAATAACTCGGCAACTATCTTTCCTCCGTCTGCCATTTCAAAAATTGCTTTTTTCATAAAAATACCTCCTAAATAAATTATCTATACTTTTGTATTATAACGCAAGTTCACAATATTTAACAGAGTAATCTTTGCTAAAGCAGGATTTTCTTTTTTAAAAAGAGAAATAACATAAAAAAAAGCTTAGTATCCATACTAAACTTAAGGAGGTTACAATTATGCTGGAAAATCTAAAACAATCACTAGGCGAATTATTTTCACCCCTGCCGCAGAAGCAAAATATTTTTAATATAACCACCCAGGACAAGGTCTATCAGGACGGCTACTTTTTTGTGGAACTGGAAAATGAAAAAGTAATCCTCAACGGGCAGCTCAAAATCATGCTTTTAGAGGAAGAAGACCCGCACTTCTGCAAGGGCCTGGAAAATTATCTGGAAACAGACGGGGAAAGACGGCAGATCAGCCGCAAATATATTAAGGCCCTGAATCAAATGTTCTCCACTCATATTACACCTTTCTTAAGAGAGCCTAACTTTGATGTTTCCGGAGACGGAGAACCGGACTGGACTGTTATTTTCAAAAAAGACATCACTGAAGCAGTCAATAAATGCGAAAAAAATCGTGATTTGATCATGCTGCTGGCTGATGAAATAGAAAAAACATCCTTTGCCCTTACCTATCGGGATAATCAAAGATATTATGCCGGAACTAAAAGCAATATGATGAAAGAAGCGAGAGAAAAGGACAGGGAAGAAAAGCTGAAAAAGCAGCAGCCTCAAGCAGAGGTAAGACAGACAACTACCAGTGCTGCACCAACTCTCAAAGTAAAGATTTTCTCCAATTCAGATAAAACAGCCCTGGAAAATGAATTCAATCAATGGTTCAGCGAAAGACCTGAACTGGATTTGAACGGCTTGGAATGTAAAACCTGCTCAGTTAATGACAAAATTGAAAACAGCATCTTTGTTCTGTATAAATAAATCATGGCTGTAAATAAAAAAACAAAGTGTAAGAGCATAAGCTCTGCACTTTGTTTTTTGCTTAAATTACAAATCTCCCGCCAATTTTACTGAATAAACACAACATCGGATAAAACCTTCTCCAGGGCAAGACCATTAACAGTTTTATCTGAGCCCTGCACCTCTATCCTGACCCTGCCTATACTGCCGTCAGGCAATAGGAAATCCGCAAAGCTCTTATTATCAGTTCGGTAATAATAAACCGTTTCTCCAACATCTGCCGTTTTTGTGCCGGTAACCTTACCGCTCTTTTTATCAATAACATCAAATTTCAGCTTTTTCTCCAGAGTCACGCTGAACCGTGACGGCAGGTCAAAGGTATAAAGACCATTTTTAGCCGCAGGCAGGCCGTCCGGCCCAACAGAATAGCCGGTATAACCAATAATCGAGCTTATTAAATCAGTATAAGTATCTAAAAAGAAATTATCGGGATTGGTCAAAACAGCCTTATTCGGATAATATTCTTCCTCTGAAGCCACAGCAGCATAGTGTATCCCCAAATTATCAAACTCTTTTACCTTTCTGGCACTGCCGCTGCTCAAATCGTAAACAGCAAGTCTCCGATTTCCTTCATCAAGCTGATATTCCAAGTAAAGATAGTTATTGCCATTCACAGTATGAATAAAAACAGGATTTATTTTATGCACAAACATTTTTTCTGCCAAATCCTCATCGTTTATCTGAATAGACTGCCCGGCAAATACTGCTTCTTCCTGATGGGTTCCGGAAACAAGCAGCTTATCCACAGTTCCGTCTCCGTCAAAATCATAAAAGAACGGATTGTCGCAGGCAAGCTCTACTCCATAGGAGGAAGCAGTTACCCTGTACTTTTCCTTTATCAGCTCAGGATTTTCCTTATAGGTAAGAGTAACCGTCTGCATACCGGCAACATAAGGAGCTATATCATAAGGATTGAAAAAGAAGGTCAGTCCATTGCAGTCAAGAACCCAGGATAAATTCTGGCTTTCCTGAAAATATTTTTTCAAATCCAGATCCTCATAAAAGCTCACATCGCTCCAAAATACATCAAGCTGTTTTTTTACTAAATCAGGAAGAACATTTATATCGGTCACCACATCAGAAAGCGCCAGCTTTTTCCCGGTTTTGGTGTCATAATTTTCTCCCCAGTAATACCACATGCCGTGAGCCCCTCCGGTATAAGAATAGCCGTTAAAAATCAGACTGACAACCGAGGTATCGGCACGTCTTACCATTATGGTTTCCTCTATGCTGCTTCCGGTAACACCGTCAGGATAATATTTTAATCTGTCATATATATCCTCAACCGCCTCATCATACCGTTTCAGCATTTCCTCCTTCTTTTGTCTGTTTAACTCCTGAAAGGCAGCAGCCAAGGCAGGATAAGCTTTGGCCTCCTCTTCATCAAGAGCTATGATTGGATAAATCAAATTGACCAGAACATGGTCAAAAGCCTCATTCACTTCTGCCTTATAGCCGGTTCCTGTTTTCAGCGCAACTGGTACTGCATTTTCCGCTTTCTCAGCAGCCTTGCCGCAGGCAAAGAAAAAAAGCAGCATTATGATACTTAAAAGTAAGGCGAAAACCGTTTTTCTCATTTCATCTCCTCCATTTAGGCTAAAACACAGCCTTAGATATTATTTTATATCGTTCTGATTAAATGGGTCTCCGCACTCCGGACAGAATTTCGGCGGACTCGCCGGATCATCCGGCTCCCAGCCGCACTTGTCACACTTATAAAGCAAGGCTCCGGCCGGCTTCGGACTTCCGCAGTTCTGACAGAACCTGCCCTTATTCACTGTACCGCAGGAACAAGTCCAGCCATCCTCCTGCGGTTTGCCGCAGTTTTGACAAAACTTGCCTGTGTTGCCGCTTTGACCGCAGGAACAGGTCCAGCCGCCTGCATTCTGCTGCGGTTTGCCGCAGCTTTGACAGAACTTGCCTGTATTGCCGCTTTGACCGCAGGAGCAGATCCAGCCGCCTGCATTCTGCTGCTGCATCTGATTTTGATTTGGCTGCTGTCCCAGGGCAAAAAGACCGGAAGCATTCATTCCGCCTGTATTTTGCGCCATATTCATGCCCATAAATCCGCCCATAGCGCCAAAGCCTCCCTGATTCTTCGCCGCATCCTGCATAGCCTGTGCCTGAGCACCAACGATATGAGCTGCTGCCATGGCCGGATTGCGCAAAGCCGCATTGCGCTGGATTTCTTTGAGCATATTTTCATCCTCTTCTGAAGCATTGACAGAGGATATGCCGAACACCACAATCTCAATTCCCCGAGAATCCTTCCATTTAGCAGAAAGTATCTCATTCAGCGCATCGCCAATTTCCATAGTATGAGCCGGAAGCAGACTGTATCTGATGCCCAGGGCAGAAATTCTGGCAAAGGCCGGCTGAAGCGCTGTTAAAAGCTCTGCTTTAAGCTGACTGTCCAAACTTTCACGCAGAAATACATTATCCACATTACCGCATACATTGGTATAAAACAGCAGAGGATTAGTAATTTTATAAGAATACTCTCCATGACAGCGAATTGCAATGTCCATATCAAGCCCTATATTATTATCTACCACCCTGAAAGGTACCGGAGAAGGAGTACCATACTTATTGCCCATGATCTCCTTAGTATTAAAATAATAAATTCGCTGGTCCTTGCCGGCATCGCCGCCAAAGGTAAAACGCCTGCCTATCTGAGCAAAGCTTTGTTTTATGCCCTCTCCCAGTCCGCCGTAAAAAATACTCGGCTCTGTGCCTGTATCATAAACAAATTCTCCCGGCTCAGCGCAAAGCTCAACCACCTTGCCGCTTTCAACGATAATCATGCACTGGCCTTCATTGACCGATATAACTGAACCATTAGAAATAACATTATCTTCGCCCTTGGTATTGGAGCTTCTTTTTCCTGTCCTCTTTTCTCCCTTAGCCACTAAAACATCGGCATCCAGGCTTTCACAATAGAAAAATTCCCGCCATTGGTCGGCCATAACGCCTCCCACTGCTCCTAAAGCTGCTTTTAAAAGTCCCATCTCAATTTCTCCTTTCTCAAATTAAAAACTTCCTCCACGTCCGCCGTGAGTTTTGCCCGAGGAAGAGGTATGACTGCTGTCTGAAGCATTATCCTTCACCTTTTCCCGCTTATCCACATGACTGTATAAAAAAATATCCTCTGAAACAGCCAGCTTCAGACTGCCGGGCTTCATGTAATTATTAGCCGCTGTCTGCTTTACCGCTGTTTTCATCTGCCCGAGCTTGGCATAAGTCAAAGCAAAGGCAGCAATAAGTGCCGCAGCCAAAGCGGCGGCGATTGGCAGCACCACATTCTTTTCCGGCTTTGCATTATATGGTTTCCCGTCAGCCGCCATCTTGAGCAGCTCATCCGCCGCAGCAGCATAAGCCTTAAAGGCACCGCTGTAATCATCATTTTTCAGATACGGCAAAACCTGTTCCGACAAATATCTTAAGCCATTATCATTAAACGCTTCCCGGCCATAAGCATGAGTGGTAAAATGATATTCACGAGGATTAAGACAGAGATAAAGCAAAATGCCGGAATGGTCTTCCCCCAGACCATAACCATAGTAATCATACCGGTCATCAGCCGAAGCCTCAACCGTCGAACCGGGCATTTCCTTTACCGTTACCACAGCCACATCAACCTTATATTTATTCTTTAGGGCATCAAGCTGGGCAGTCAGCTCTTCTTCCTCTGACTGAGTGAGAATATCGGCTTCATCGACCAGGCTCATACTTTCTGCCGCAGCACTTAAAGAAAGAGAAAGCATAAAGATCATACATAGAGTAAAAATTAATATGATTTTTTTCATCCTTCATCCCACTCCTTAAAATAATTTTATATATGCTAAGGCAGCCGCCAGAGCCAAGCCAAGCGCAATGCCAAAAACCTTAACAAAATAAGCATTTCTTTTTTTCCGGCAGACAGGATATTCCCCGACAGTTTTGCCGGTCTGACCATTGATGGCATACTTGTAATTCTGCCCCTGATATTTGATATTCAGCATCCAGACCGGCAAGAGAGCATATCTGATCTTGCCTTTACTAAAGCTCACAAAGGAATTTTCCGGAACTACACCTAAATACCCCTGAGTAGTAGAAGCAAAAACTGACTCGGTACTTTCTCTGACTCTTTCGTTGGCGTGTTCAATGCTTTCCTCAGCCGTCACATCATATTTATCAGCAAGATAGCCGGAAAGATAAGCCGTATTGAAATCTACCGCTTCATTATAATCAAACGGCTCTATCGCTTCCATATATGTATCATCAGCCTTCTTAGAACCATCTACCGGAATATTGGCAAAGCTCAAGGTTCCTGAACGCACCAGCTTGAAAAAATCAGTTTTCGTATATTCATAATTTGAATCGCTCCAATGAGTAACCTTCTTAGCATTATAGCGAATATCAGCATTGCAGTCACAGTCAAACATCCAAAACGGCACATATACCCCGGCCATTTCTTCAATCTTCTTTTTATCCTTAAACTCATCAGGCAAAAAAGGCGCATTTTGACAGGCCCCTGCAAATGCCTCCATGGCTCTCTTTTTATCCACCTTAAAGGGAATAACATAATCAGGGCGAAGTGAACCCTCAAACTGACCTTTAACAATAGTAGCATTGCCGCAGTAGGGGCATACGGTAGAGCCCAGTGATGCATCCCCCGTAATCGCGGCTCCGCAGGCCGGACAGGAATACGTGGAAAAATTCACCCCTTCATCGGTGCCGAAGCTGCGCGGCTCATAATGCTCCCAATCGTATTTTGAGGAAGTCATCCCTGATTCGTTAGCTTCATCCAGCTTCTGCATGGTTTTAAGGTCAACATCAGTCCCGCAAAACTCACAGTGCAGATTCTGCTTAGCTGCATCAAACACAAGCGGAGCATCACAGCAGGGACATTTGTAATTTTGAATAGTATCTGCCATTATCTACCTACCTCCTGAATATTTATTTTTCTCTATAATATTTTATGACCTCATCTTTGATTGCTAAAAATACCTGAACCAGCTCGGCATCAAAATGCTTGCCCTGACAGCGCAAAAGCTCAGCAAAGCCTTCTTCTATATCCAAAGCTTCCTTATAAACTCTTTTAGAAATAATGGCATCAAACACATCAGCAATCGCCATGATTCTGGCCGCCAAAGGTATGCTTTCCCCGGAAAGGCCTTCAGGATAACCGCTTCCGTCCCATTTTTCATGATGGTAGGTCGCTACTTCTTCAGCCATCTGCAGCATATAAGGATCTGCATCCTCCCCAAGAATATCAGCTGCGATTTTTCCGCCCAGCACCGTATGCTGCTTCATCAGTTCAAATTCTTCCAGAGTAAATTTGCCCGGCTTATTCAATATAACGTCTGATATTTTAATTTTGCCCACATCATGGAGGGGCGCAACCCGAACAATAGTATCTACAAATTTTTCACTTATGATATCAGGATACATTCCCCGTCTCAACAGCTCAGAAGACAGCATTTTTACGTATTCTCTGGTATTCATAACATGCTCTCCCGTATTGCCGTCCCGGCTTTCAATCAGAGAAGACATACCTTCTATCACGTTCCACTGCATAAGTTCCATCTTCTGTGACTTTTCCTTAATTTCATCTACCTGTTCCCTTACCTGATTTTCCAGCTCTGCCTTCAGAATTTCCAGTTCCTTTCTGCGTTTAACTATATGCCTCATATTATTCAGTCCCCAAACTAAGAAAACCATTTCTCCTAACAGAACCAGGAATAAATATGCAGCAAAATAGCCATTTTCCCACATTCTGGCCTTCTTAATAATGGTGTAAGTCTTTTCCTGAAGCATTTTATCCTCCATATCATTAAATATCTGTATATGAAGAGTATATTTACCGCTGGGAACATTGGTATAGATCAAATTATCAAGCTGGCTTTGTCTTTTTATGACCGGATTTTTATCCAGTCCTTCTATATAAGCACAAATCTTTAAATCATTCAGCAGATAGCTGCATATAGCCGGAGTGATCTCAATCCTGTCGACATCAGCGGCAACAGTATAATTTCCATTATTTTCACTAAATGGCCTGCCATCCGCCATAAAGGAAGATATCTGGATTTTATAATCTCCTTTATGCATATTTTTTCGTTTCATGGCTATCTTTTCTATACCCTCATTAGTACAAAAATAGAGAATATCATTTTTATCAACATAAGGCCATGAATTAGTAGTAATTGATTTCATAAGTCCATTACTGTAATCATAAAGCTTATATTTAAAGTTATCAGCCAGCAGATCCTGCACATTGACTACGTATATTCCCTTACTGGTCAAAACCCAGGCTTCATCATTCCGAACAATAATATCATAATTATTAAAATATGGGAAAGTGCTTATTCCTCGCACCTCATTCTTGCGCATAACTCCAATTGAATTACCGGTAATGACAAAACAAATATCTCTATAAACCACCAAACGCAGTATAGTCAGTGAACTAAGCCCGCTCTCTTCAGCAAGAACCTGCTCCAGCTTACCATTCTTAATGACATAGATGCCGGAGCCGTCACTCCCGGCATATAAGGTATCGTCCGGAGTCTGAGCCATACTGAGGATCTGCGGTGTCTTTAAGCCATCCTTTTTCGTAAGTGTGCCGGTAACAGCCCCATCCTTAATAAAGGTAATTCCCTTGCTGCTGCCTGCAGCAATCGTTCCGTCAAAAAGCTCCAGAATACATCTGAAGCGGTCTCCCGCTGTTCCGTCTGCTTCATTATAGGAGATAATTTTTCCATCCGGATGTACACAGACAAGACCAGGTCCGCCATAACAACAGATCCAAAGACAGCCTTTGGAATCAACCTTTAAACAGCGGACACGAACATCACCTATAAAATCAATCAGCTTATCGTTAATAAATTGATAGGTTTGCGGATCAATAATCTGAAGACCATTATCCGTACCACAGTATAAATACCCCTGAAAACCGGAAACAGCATTTACCACCGGAGCTTCTTTATCAGCACTTTCATGGATATTAGTAAATATATTTAAGCAAAGCTTCATTAGCCCAAAACGCGAAGAAGCAAACCAGTAATTTCCTTCATAATCCTGTTCCATACATTCAATAGAG
>JBJDXG010000302.1:0-2206 GCA_051866555.1 bacterium
GAGTGAGGGAAATAAAGTATAATGGCTCGACAAAAAGGAAATAATCAAGTATAATATATTGTATATTGTGCAGTACGGCTCTTTTTGATAATTGTGGATGACTAAGTACGGTATTAAATAAAGAAAGGAGGTTGTTTTAAGTCTTGTCAAACAACCAAATAAAAGAAAAGATCAATCTTATTCCCTTGGGTGGCTTGGGCGAGATTGGTAAAAATATGCTGGTTATTGAGTACAATAAGGATATTATTGTAATTGATGCCGGACTTACCTTCCCTGAAGAGGATATGCTGGGAATTGATTTAGTAATACCTGATATTACTTATTTAGTAGAAAATAAGGAGAGAATTAAAGCTATTTTCCTAACTCATGGACATGAAGACCATATTGGGGGTCTGCCTTACGTTTTGCGTCAAATTGATGTGCCTATATATGGGACTAAATTGACCTTAGGCTTGGTCGGCGGTAAATTAGCTGAACATGAACTTGTCAAGGATCGTAATTTGACAGTTATAACTCCGGGCGAAAAGGTTCAGGCAGGGGAATTTGAAGTTGAGTTCATTAAAGTCAGCCATAGTATTCCGGGGGCAGTAGCAGTTGCTATCCATACCAGTATGGGTACTATTCTGCATACCGGTGATTTTAAATTTGATCAGACTCCGGTTGATGGTGAGGTTACTGATTTTCATCGTTTGGCTGAGTTAGGCAATGAAGGAGTTATGATTCTGCTTTCCGACAGTACAAATTCCGAGACTGTCGGTTATACTATGTCAGAAAAGGCAGTAGGAGTGAGCTTTGATGAGATGTTCAGAGAAGCAAAGCAAAGAATTATTGTAGCAACCTTTGCTTCTAACGTGCATCGTATTCAGCAGGTGATTGATGCTGCTTATAAATATAAAAGAAAAATTGCTATTGCCGGACGCAGTATTGACAATGTGACTAATATTGCCGCAGAGCTGGGATATTTGAATATCCCTGAGGGTATGTATGTCAATCTGGATGATATTGATAAGGTTTCGCATGACAAGCTGGTCATACTGACTACCGGCAGTCAGGGAGAACCGATGTCAGCTTTGCGGAGAATGGCTAATAATGATCATAAAAAGGTAAATATTGTTCCGGGAGATACGGTTATTATTTCGGCTTCTCCTATACCGGGCAATGAAAAATTGATTGCCAAAACAATTAATGATTTATTTAAGCTGGGAGCTAATGTTATTTATAAGGATCTTTGTGCTGTGCATGTATCAGGGCATGCCAGTCAGGAAGAGCAGAAGCTGATGCTGAATTTAGTAAAGCCGAAATTTTTTATTCCGGTACATGGTGAATACCGTCATTTAGTGTTTCATGCACAATTAGCGAAAAAACTTGGTCTTGATTCAGAAAATATTTTCATATTAGAGAATGGCAAAATATTAGAGATAACTCCTGAAAGAGGAAAGGTAGTAGGTAAGGTTCCGGCAGGCAATGTTTTAATTGACGGTTATGGTGTTGGTGATGTAGGAAATATTGTTCTGCGGGACAGAAGGCAGTTATCACGTGACGGCATAGTTATAGTAGTGGTAACGATTGAAAAAGAGATGGGAAATGTTTTAGCCGGTCCGGATATTGTTTCCCGCGGTTTTGTTTATGTTCGTGAATCTGAGGCTTTAATGGAGGATGCCAAGGATAAAGTAAGAAATGTATTGGAAAAATGTGAGGAAATGAATATTACAGAGTGGTCTGTAATCAAATCTCAGGTAAGAGATGTATTGCGCAAATATTTATATGAAAGAACTAAAAGAAAACCGATGATTTTACCTATTATCATGGAAGTTTAAGGCAAAATGTGGTCTGAAGTATCAGACCACATTTTTTATGGTATCCTAAAGAGGAATACTTTTAAGGAGTGAAAGCAGTGGCTGAAGAAGTAAAGACCGATAATGTTGATACTCTAAGAAATATTGAGGATTTAGGTCAGGTACAGAACTGCCCTAATCCTAATTCCAGAATATATTGCCTGAATATAGTAGGTCAAATCGAGGGACATCTTATTTTGCCGCCGCAGAATAAAACAACTAAATACGAACATATTATTCCGCAGCTGGTAGCGATTGAGCAGTCGCCGGAAATAAAAGGACTGCTGATCGTTTTAAATACGGTCGGCGGTGATGTAGAGGCCGGTCTGGCAATTGCCGAAATGATAGCAGGCATGTCTAAGCCGAGTGTT
>JBJDXG010000303.1:0-2202 GCA_051866555.1 bacterium
CAAGAAAAAGACAGATAATCAAGGGAATCGTACAAAATGTGCAGTATCTTTCTCTAAGAGTCAGGGCTGGTCTGACAAAACGATAAAACTGATAAAGAATTATTGGCAATGCCAGCATCAAGCCACTGAGCAAGGCAATTTTCATATAAATCATAAAAGCCTCTGCCGGTCGCATATAATAAAGCTGTCTTACAGGTGCTGTAAGCACGTCTATAATCTGCTGAATGAACCAAAAGCTGAAGCCACTGCCCACAGCAAGCGCTGCCAAAGATTTTAACAGGCAGCAGCGCAAATCATTCAAATGCTCCGTAACACTCATATCCCTGTCTAAATTGTCCCAACAGAGCTCAGGCAAAGCATTATTTAGCTGCCTATTCATCTGCTTGAACCGCAGCTTTTTCGGCTTTCTCTATTGTAGAAGCACTATCTTTAGCAGCATTATTAGTGAAATCTGCTTCATTAAAAGCAGTTTTAAATTCACGCATACTTTTGCCAATAGCTTTACCCACATCTGGCAGCTTGCCTGGACCGAAAAACACCAAACCAATAACCAAAATGAGTAATAATTCCGGTAAACCCAAACCAAACATAATGTATTCCTCCTTATCATTATATCATCTGCTTTTTAAAAACTTCATAATATCAGAACGTGATTAAAAACCAGCCTTTTTCAGCCAAGCATTTATCTCACCCTGAGCACTATTAGCACTGCTGCCGGATAAGCTCAAATATGGGCCAAATTTAGCATTAGAAAGCAGCTTTCTCAAATCACTGTCACATCTCTGTACGCCTCCGCCGCCATGGGTAAAGAACGGCATAATGATTTTGCCATCCAGCTTATTGCTCTCCACAAATGTTGCCACCGGCATAGGATAACTGCCCCACCAATTAGGGTAGCCCAAAAATACTATATCATATTGCTCAATATTGGCAATTCTGGTTTTAATAGCAGGTCGTGCATTGCTTTGCTGTTCCTGCTTAGCCTTTGATACAGTAGCATTATAATTTTCAGAATAAGGAGTTTCCGGAACGATAGAATATAAATCACCACCCACCTGCTTGTAAATTTCTTCTGCCACAGCTTTAGTGTTGCCGCTCCAAGAAAAATAAACAATAAGAATTTTTTTACCATTTATTGTATCCATAATTTTCTTTTCTCCTTCATTATTAGTATTATTTGTTGCTGCTATTGAGGTGGCATTAGGTGAGCCACAACCCAAACATAAAGCAACCAACCCAGCTAAAGAAATACAACCGTTTTTCAAAAAGCTCCGTCTATTCATAGTCTCATTTCTCCTTTATTTTTAAAGACTGTAGCCTAACTCATAGGCTGCTTTAGGAAATTCTGTCTGTAAAATTTGCTCCCTAGTGGCACAGCCGGCAGCCAAGACCTTTCCCTCGATTTGCCAGCGCATATAGCTGGCAAGAGTCGCATAATATTTTTCCAGACTTCTCAAGGTAAGTTCCGTATTGGAGCCTGCGGCAGCCAGCAGTACTGACCTTTTGCCGCTAATGCTGCCTGTGCGGGAATAAAACCGGTCAATCAGAATTTTCAGCTGAGCCGTTACATGAAAGTAATACACAGGACTTATCAGGGCAATCAAGTCCGCCCTCGCCAAATGCATAATCAATTCATTCTCAATATCATCCTTTTGCACACATGGTCCATTCATGCCACAAGCATCACATCCCTGACAAGGATGAATATTTTTAAAGGCTGCATCAAAGCGAAAAATATCATGACCTTTAGCTTGAGCACCTTGAATAAACTGCTCGGCTAATACAAAAGTAGTGCCATTAGCATGAGGACTGCCTGTAAGAACTACAACTTTCATTTATACTTTCTCCTTTCTTAAATACTCTGACCAAGCTTCAAGGCCTGATTGGGAAAATCACTGCGTTCAATAGCACTGCGGCTGCCACAGCCATATCCCAATACCATGCCGCTATCCTGCCATTTCATATAATCGGCAAGGCTTTGATAATGATCGACTAAGGCTTCAAAAGTCCATCCAGCACTGTTATAGGCTGTAGCCATCAGCAAAGCCTTTTTGCCATCAAAGCTGTGCAGATGTGAGTAGAAACGGTCTACAACAGTCTTTAACTGAGCGGACATACCATAATAATACAACGGTGTAATAAGTACGATAATATCAGACTGCAATAATTGCGGCATTAGCCTTTTTTCAATAACATCATTGA
>JBJDXG010000304.1:0-9588 GCA_051866555.1 bacterium
ATATTTTCTTCGGGCAATAGGACGTTCATTATTAATTCTTTTTCAAATGCTGCATTCTTTCTATATGCATCGTAATGTCCAACTGTATTTGCGATCTTATCCATTGCATATAACAAAGAAGTTATTAAAATAGCGTATTCTTTAAAGGTTATTTCTTTATTTTTATACTTTTCTTCTATATCTTCTCTTATATATCCTATTTTGCTACAATTATCAGCAGAAAAGAATGTATTAGCAAAATTTTCTCTCATATAATTATTTTCACTTGTTTTTACTTGATTGTATTCATAGATTATTTCAATTATCTTTTCACTTGAATACTTTTCATAGCCAAACCATGCATAATTAGAAATGTAGTTACTATATAACAAATCATTTGTTATAAGCATCTTATCCTTAAATGTATTTGCTACAGCTCCTGTTCCACTAAATATATCAATAACAATATTTATTCTCTTACAGTTTTCATTAACTGTTTTTCTTATAAAGTCTGAAAGAGAATATTTGTTTCCTAAGTATCTTCTATTATTTATGAAAGATTGCTTTAATCCCAATTTAGAGAGAAGAAGATCGGTATTATTCACGCTTTGAAAATCATTTGTATGTAAAAATCCTCTTAAAATTGTAATCGTATTTTCATCCCAAAAATACCTTCCTGTTTTACTTCTTGGTATCGAAATATTTTCTCTATTTATTAGTTTATATAAATATGACTTAGAAATGTCTAATTCTCTTATTACATCAGCAACAGTAATACAAGTCATTCTTATTCCTCCTTGCCACATTTTCATCTTTTTAGTAGACATTATACCATGTTTTACCCATTTTTTCTATACTTTATGAGTATAAACCACGATGCTAATTGCATCAAAAAAGCAGAGCATATCCTATAAATATACTCTATTAATTTTTTATAACTCAATGTATTTTTTATATTATTACTATGAAGTGAAACAGCGTCTGTTTATGGTTACTAAGCAGTATTTAAAGCATGAAATGGATAGGGGCTGCAAAAAGAGCAGTGTGAAAAGAATCAGAATTCACGACCTACGGCATTCTCACGCCAGCCTTTTGATTGAATTAGGCTTTTCTTCTTTGCTGATAGCTGAACGGCTGTGGCATGAAAAAGTAGAAATTACTTTATAGATTTATGCTCATCTGTATCCGAATAAGCATAGCGAAGTAGCAGAAAAATTATAAGAATTATATTAATATGTGCGCTTTGTGCACGGTTTAGAAAAATAACGGCTGTAAAATCCTTTTATATCAGGACTTACAGCCGTTTCTTTATCTATTCCCACTCAATTGTTGCTGGTGGCTTGGAGCTGATGTCATAGACTACGCGGTTAATGCCACGCACTTCATTAATAATACGGTTAGAGATAGTTTCTAAAACCTCATAAGGCAGTTTAGCCCAGTCGGCGGTCATACCATCATCGCTGGTTACGGCACGGACAACGGCTAAATATTCATAGGTCCTTTCATCTCCCATTACTCCGACACTCTTAGTCTGTGTATCCAGTACGGCGAAGGACTGCCAAAGGGAGCGATAAAGTCCTGCTTTATGAATTTCTTCCTGAACGATAGCGTCAGCCTCTCTCAGAATATAAAGCTTTTCCTTGTCTATCTCGCCAATCAAACGAATTGCCAGTCCCGGACCTGGGAACGGCTGGCGTTCTACAATAGCTTCCGGCATGCCTAAAGCTCGTCCAACCTCTCTTACTTCATCTTTAAACAGCTGACGAAGCGGCTCAATTAAGGAAAACTGCATATCCTCCGGCAGACCGCCGACATTATGATGCGATTTGATGCAGGCAGAAGGTCCGCCTGTGCTGACGCTTTCAATAACGTCAGGATAAAGAGTGCCCTGTACTAAATAATCAATTTTACCCAGCTTGCGGGCCTCATCTTCAAAAATGCGGATAAATTCTGTACCAATTACTTTTCTCTTGGTTTCAGGATCATCTATGCCGGCCAGCTTTTCCAGGAAACGCTCTTCGCCATGGTAATGCACCAGGTTGATTTTATAATGCTCGCGGAAGGTTTCTTCTACCTGCTCCGGCTCTCCCTTGCGCATTAATCCGTTATCAACAAACACGCAGGTCAACTGATCTCCGATAGCCTTATGAACCAAAACTGCGGCTACTGATGAATCAACTCCGCCGCTGAGAGCGCATAAAACCTTACCATCCTTAACCTGTGCTCTGATTTGCTTAACGGTTTCTTCTATAAAGGAAGCAGGAGTCCAGTCAGGACTGCATTGACAAATCTTGAAAAGGAAATTTTGAATTATTTCTTTTCCTAAAACGGTGTGAACTACTTCAGGATGGAATTGAATGCAGTATATGCCCTTCTCCTGATGTGCCATAGCGGCTATTGGCGTATTGGTGCTGTGAGCTGTGATGGCAAATCCGTCCGGAACCTTGCTTACGGAATCACGATGGCTCATCCAGCAGATAAATTTATTTTTGAGGTCAGCAAAGAGCGGACTGCTGTTGTCAACAGTAATTTCGACTTTGCCGTATTCTCCTTTGTCTGCGTTGTCAACCTCGCCTTTAAAATGCTCGGCTGTCAGCTGCATTCCATAGCAGATGCCTAAAACAGGAAGTCCCAGTTCCCAGATTTCCTGACTGCACCTTGGGGCATCCTTGCCATACGTGCTTGCCGGACCGCCGGAAAGGATAATTCCCTGTGGATTTTTAGCTTTGATTTTGTCTATTGGTGTATTGTATGGAACCAGTTCGCAGTAAACATGGGCTTCTCTGATACGGCGGGCAATAAGCTGGCTGTACTGAGAGCCGAAGTCCAAAACGATAATCATTAACTTCATCCTTTCTTTTTTTAAACTGCTTTATTATCTATTATATCTTTGCCCAGCATAAATATCTAGGGTAAATAGAAAAGTTGTTAAAGAAATTTTATTCTGCCTTTTCCCGAGGAACAGGGTTGCGTATTAATGCAAGAAAATTTATAATTAAAGCAGAAAGTAATTTAATAGGAGGCAAAAAGATGGAAAAACCAGTTGTAGGAATTGTTATGGGCAGTGATTCAGATTTGCCGGTAGTTAAAGAGGCTGCTCTTATTTTAGAACAATTTTCTATTCCTTTTGAAATGAGAATTATATCAGCCCATAGAACACCGGAAAAAGCGGCGGAGTATGCTAAAACTGCGGCCGAGCGCGGTCTGGAGGTAATTATTGCGGCAGCCGGAGGCGCAGCCCACTTGGCAGGAGTCCTGGCGGCTGATACTCCTTTGCCGGTAATCGGTCTGCCGATTAAATCAGCGGCCTTATCCGGGGTTGATTCCCTGTATTCTATCGTTCAGATGCCGAGCGGTATTCCGGTAGCGACGGTAGCTATCAATGGAGCTAAAAATGCGGCTCTTTTGGCGGTGCAGATGCTCAGTATAGGCAATAAGGAGTTAAGAGAAAAAATTAAAGACTATAAAGCGAAGCTGGCTTTGGCTGTAGAAGAAAAAGATAATCGCTTACAGGAAGTCGGCTATCAGAATTACAGTAAATAAGGAGGGGAAATTAATGGCTAAAGGCAATATTAAAAAAATAGTTGCTGTTTTAAGACCCGGTGCTTTTAATGATGTCAAAATTGCTTTGGAGAAAATCGGGATAAGAGGTATGAGCGTTCTGGAAATCAAGGGCTGCGGTTTGCAGCGGGGGAAAAAGAATCCAGGGGATGACCCGACGATTAACCTTCTGGATAAGATCAGGATTGAAATGGTGGTAGAAGAAAAGCTGGTTAAAACAATAGTTAATGAGATAGTTTCCGTAGCCAGAACTGGTGAAGTCGGTGACGGCAAGATATTTATTGAGCCGGTAGAGGATGCGATTAAAATACGTACCGGCAAAAAAGGCATAGAGGCTTTATAATAAGGACTTTTTCTTGACAGAAGGGCGTTTATCTGATATATTTAAAAAGTAAAAATTCATTCAATGATGAAAAAAGTCTTCTTATTGTTTGCTTAAGCATTCAATAAGAAGCTTTTTCTATGTTGAGCAGTTCGCATACATTGTACAAGACAAAAAACAATTTGCTTCTTGTCTGTAGGCGAGAGATTTTTAAAGGAGGGGGAAACAGTGGAAATTATTCAGCAGCTGATTAACGGAATTTCTCTGGGAAGTATTTATGCTTTGATTGCTTTAGGTTATACAATGGTTTATGGGATTATCCGTTTAATCAACTTTGCGCATGGCGATATCTATATGGTAGGTGCTTATGCAGGATTTTTTGCAACAACGGTCTTTAAACTTGGATTTATACCGGCTTTATTATTTGCCATGCTTGTGACCGCTATTTTTGGGATAGTGATTGAAAGAGCGGCTTACAGACCGTTAAGAAACATGCCTAAAATTGCGGCTTTGATCACCGCAATCGGTGTTTCGCTTTTATTAGAAAACTTGGGGATTTATCTTTTGGGCGCTCAGCCAAGGACATTCCCGGATGTTTTTCCATTAGAAAAATGGCATATTTTAGGGGTAGTAGTTACTAACCGTCAGGTGGTTATCCTGGGAGTGGCTTTATTGCTGATGGTATTCCTACAGTATATAATTTATTATACCAAGGTGGGCAAGGCCATGAGGGCTTCTTCCTTTGACCTTGATGCTGCCAGACTGATGGGAATCAATGTTGATGCTATTATTTCTTATACTTTTGCTATCGGTTCAGCTTTAGCCGGAGCTGCCGGAGTATTGGTAGGTATATACTACAACAGTATAGAGCCGTTAATGGGATTATTGGCAGGTATTAAAGCCTTTGTAGCGGCGGTGCTTGGCGGAATCGGCAGCATACCGGGAGCTATGCTTGGCGGCTTGATTTTAGGCTTGGCCGAGGTATTTGTGGTAGCTGTATTTTCTTCTACGTACAGAGATGCTATTGCTTTTACCTTGCTGATTATAATTTTATTGGTAAAACCAACTGGTTTGTTGGGTAAAAATTTAGGTGAGAAAGTGTAGGTGACAAAACGATGCAAAAAGTATTGAAATCATATCTTTTTCCTGTATTGACAATACTTGTTCTTTATGGCTTGTTTACAGGTCTGAAGGCTGCTGGCGTTTTGAATCCATACTATACACAGATTTTGATTTTCATCGGCATAAACATTACCTTGACGATCGGTCTGAACTTGATTAATGGGTTTAATGGGCAGTTTTCTTTAGGACATGCTGGCTTTATGGCTATTGGAGCATACGTTTCAGCTTATCTGACAGTTAAGCTGGGAATGTCTAATTTCTATTTGGCTCTTTTGATCGGCGGGCTGTCTGCTTCTTTTATGGGGCTGGTGATTGGTCTGCCTACTTTAAGATTAAAAGGGGACTATTTGGCTATTGCTACCTTAGGCTTTGGAGAGATCATCCGGGTCTGCATTTTAAATATTAAGGAAGTAGGGGCTGCTACCGGACTGATTGGGATTCCGCAGCATACTACCTTGATCAATACGATGATAATTACTGTTTTGGTAATCGTTATTTCGCGCAATTTTATTAATTCCAGTCATGGACGGGCGACGATTTCTGTGCGTGAGGATGAAATTGCGGCTGAAGCGATGGGGATCAATACTACTAAGTATAAAGTAACTGCTTTTACGCTTGGTTCCTTTTTTGCCGGGATTGCCGGAGGATTGTTTGCTCATTATTTAATGTATATCAATCCTTCTTCCTTTACTTTTATGAAATCGGTAGAGGTTTTGGTCATGGTTACCTTAGGAGGTTTGGGCAGTATTACAGGCTCTATTTTGGGCGCCAGCCTGCTTACTATTCTGTCTGAGGCTTTGCGTGCTGTAGGCGAGCTGAGAATGGTTATTTATTCTTTTGCTTTAATTATTTTGATGCTGTTTAGACCACAGGGTATTTTAGGGACTAAAGAATTTAGCTTGGATTGGGTGAAGAAGCTCATTCATAAAGGGGATAAGAAAGTTAGAGGTGATCAAAATGGCGTTGCTGGAAGTTAAGAATTTAACGAAAAAATTTGGCGGTCTGACGGCGGTGTCTAACTTTAACTTGACTCTGAATAAAGGTGAAATAGTAGGATTAATCGGTCCTAATGGGGCAGGAAAAACCACAGTCTTTAATCTGCTTACCGGTGTTTACCAGCCTACTGAGGGCAGTATTGATTTGGAAGGCAGATCGTTGTTAGGACTTAAGCCGTATCAGATTACCGAGCGCGGCATGGCCAGAACGTTTCAAAATATACGCTTGTTCAAGGATTTAACGGTTTTGGATAATGTACGGACTGCTAATCATCTGCGGACTAAATCGACTATGTTGGAAGCGGTTCTGCGTCTGCCTCGTTTCTTAAAGGAGGAAGAGGAAACGACTGCGAAGGCGATGAATATTCTGCAAATGGTTAAGCTGGATCACAGACGTGATGAGATTGCTAAGAGCCTGCCATATGGGGAGCAGAGAAGATTGGAAATCGCCCGTGCGTTAGCGACCGGAACGAAAATTCTTTTTCTTGATGAACCTGCTGCCGGTATGAATCCGCAGGAAACTCATGATTTAATGGAGTTTATCGGCTGGATACGTGATGAATTTGATTTGACTATTATTTTAATTGAACACGATATGAAATTGGTTATGAAGGTCTGCGAGCGTTTGCTGGTTCTCGATTATGGTGCAGTTATTGCTGAAGGCTTACCGGAAGAAATTAAAAATAATAAGCGGGTAATTGAGGCTTATTTGGGTGAGGAGGTAAGCTAGAGATGTTAAAGGTTGAGAATTTACAAGTATATTATGGGGGAATTCATGCTTTAAAAGGTATTTCGCTGGAGGTTAATCAAGGCGAGATAGTTACTCTGATTGGGGCTAATGGTGCGGGAAAAAGCACTACCCTAAGAACTATTTCCGGTCTTTTGCATGCTAAGGAAGGAAAGGTCGTTTTTAAGGGTGAAGAGATAAATAATATTCCTGCTCATCACATCGTGGCGCGCGGTTTGTGTCATGTGCCGGAAGGCAGAAAGATATTTTCTGAGCTGAGTGTACGTGATAATTTGGAGATGGGTGCGTATCTCCGCAAGGATAAAAACGGTATTAAAGAGGATATGGAAAGAGTTTTTAATTTGTTTCCCCGTTTATATGAAAGACAAAAACAAATGGGAGGAACACTAAGCGGCGGGGAGCAGCAGATGCTGGCTATTGGTCGGGCTATTTTAAGCAAGCCGGAGCTGCTTTTAATGGATGAGCCTTCTATGGGACTTGCTCCTTTATTGGTTCAGGAGATATTTGAGATCATTAAAAGAATAAATAAGGAAGGAACGACTATTCTTTTGATTGAACAGAATGCCAACATGGCTCTGTCTATTGCTGACCGTGCCTATGTTATGGAAACTGGCAATATTGTCCTGCAGGGTTCAGCAAAGGATATTTCTAATAATCAAGATGTAAGAAAGGCGTATTTGGGTGAATAAAAATTAGGGGCGTTAATCAGGAAAGGATTAACGTCTCTGCCTTACGGTAATAAACATACAGATATGTATGTTTATAAATAAATTCTCTTAAGAATCAAAGCCGGGATGTTTAAGAGAAGAAAGATCAGAGGAGGAAGGAAAATGAGAGGTTTGAAAAAAAGTGTTGTACTTATGGTTGTTCTTTTAACAATGGTTTCACTTTTAGCCGGATGCGGCGCTCCTGACAAGGCCGATGAACAAGTAATTAAAATCGGTGCTAATATGGACTTGAGCGGCGGCGGCTCTACTTTTGGAACTTCAGTTCTGAATGGTGTTAAGATGGCTGTTGAAGAAGTTAATGCGGCTGGCGGCATTAACGGCAAGCAAATAAAATTGTTTGTGGAAGATAATAAAACTGAACCGGCTGAAGCAGCTAATACTACTAAAAAATTGATTGAACAGGATCAGGTTGATTTGATTATTGGGGCAGTTACAAGCGGCTGTACTCTTTCTTCTGCTCCTATTGCACAGGCTTCAGGTGTGCCAATGATTACTCCTACTTCTACTAACCCACAGGTAACAGAAACAGGGGATTATATTTTCAGAAGCTGTTTTATCGATCCTTTGCAAGGTACAGCTATGGCTAAGTTTGCGGCTGAGAAGCTTAAAGCTAAAACTGCTGTAATAATGGGCGATGTAACCAGTGACTACAGTAAAGGCTTAACTGAAGTATTTAAAAAAGACTTTGAAGCTGCCGGCGGAAAGGTTTTAAGTGTAGAATCCTTTGCTCAAAAGGATACTGACTTTAATGCTCAATTGACTAAGATTAAAGCAGAAAAACCAGATGTTATTTTCTTACCGGCTTATTATACTGAAGTTGGTTTGATTTTGAAACAAGCTCGTCAACAAGGTATTGACCAACCGTTTATCGGAACTGATGGCTGGGATTCTCCTAAGCTGGTAGAAATTGCTGGCAATGCAACTAATAATGGTTACTTTACTAATCATTATGCTACTGATGACCAGGATCCGGTTATTCAAGGCTTCATTAAGAAGTATAAAGATAAATACAATCAAGTGCCTGATGCTTTTGCAACTTTAGGCTATGAAGCTACTTTAATTGCGGTAAAAGCTTTGGAAAAAGCAGGCTCTACTGATAAAAAGGCTGTGCGTGATGCCATGGCTGCTACTAAGGATGTTCCTGGTATTACCGGCAAAATCAGCTTAGATGCTAACAGAAATCCAATTAAGGCAGTAACTATTATTGAAATGAAGGATGGCAAGCAAACATTCTTGGATAAAATTAATCCGTAATTGTTGCTTAGGAGCAGGATCTTTGTGGTTCTGCTCTTTTTTTATATTTTTTAGTATATAAATGCAGCTTCTGGACAGATAATAAAATGCGATCAATAATTATGAGGTGATGGATGATGAAGGTAGTTATTATCGGCGGGGTAGCCGGAGGGGCTACGGCGGCTGCCAGACTGAGAAGATTGGATGAGAGTGCGGAAATTATTATATTTGAGCGGGGAGAATATATTTCTTATGCTAATTGTGGTCTGCCCTATTATATTGGTGAGGTGATTAAAAATAAGGCGGCTTTAACGGTGCAAACGCCGCAGGGCTTCAGCCGCCGCTTTAATGTTGAGGTCAGGACTAATCAGGAGGTAACAGCAATAGATACCTTTAAGCAGCAGGTTGCAGTGCAGGATAGATCAGACGGCAGCGTGTATTGGGAAAGCTATGATAAGCTACTGTTAGCGCCCGGAGCGAAACCAATGCTGCCTGATTTGCCGGGCATTGACAGCTCTAAGGTTTTTACCTTACGAACGATACCTGATACATACAGGATCAAGGATTTTGTTGACCGGAATAAGCCAAAGAAGGCTTTGATAGTGGGAGGAGGATATATAGGCTTAGAAGTAGCTGAGAATTTGGTTAATCTGGGTGTGGAGGTTATCCTGGTTCAGCGCGGTGAGCAGATAATGAATTCTCTGGATTATGATATGGCGTGTGAGGCAGAGAATTATCTGGTGAGTAAGGGCATAAAGCTTTTGCTGAAGAGCGAGGTAAAGGGGTTTGCTGATAATGGAGCTCATCTTGTGGCCGATTTGGGGGACGGCAGTCTTTCGGTGGATATGGCAGTTTTGGGGGTAGGAGTTTCGCCTGATACTTTGTTTGTGCAGAAGGCCG
>JBJDXG010000305.1:0-2193 GCA_051866555.1 bacterium
GGCGGATCAACGATCTGAATGTCCATACATTCCATCGCCTGATTAAGCTTAGCTTCCTCTTTTTTAGTAACCAGATTATAATATATCTGCTTAGCCATTTCAGCTTCCCACTGCAGCTTAAAGTACTCAATACTGTCAGTCGATAAATTCTTTACACCGTCTTCATACTGTGCCTGCAGCTTCTCTACAGCGGACAAAATATCCTGATTAACGATCAGATTAGTTTCAGCCGTCAGCTTACTTTCCAGCAAACTGACCTGCACCGGATTGTTGATACCCACAGCAACAGAAGCATTAACCTCCTCAGCTATCTTATTCCTTAACTCAGCAATCTCTTTTTTCAATCTTACAACACTCGGATGATTGTCTGTATATTTTTGTCTGGTATCTAACAAAGCTATTTCTTTATCTATCAGGCTGGACCTGATTTTTCTTATCGACTCATTATCTCCTGTCTGATATTGCTGCAAAGCTGCATTTTGCTCTCCAAGCTGCCTGTTAAGCTCTTTTAAACGCATTTTTCCGGCATTGATTTCTACTTGTAATTGAGCACTCCTATTTATAGCCTGAATATTTCTGTCCAATAATTCTGCTGTTTGCTTATCAGGAACAAAAATCCCATGCTTTTGCCGATAAGCTTCAAAATTTTCTGTTGCTTTATCCAAGTCTGTTTTAGCTACAGATAAACGCTCATTCAAAAATTTTAGCATTAATGACTGTTTATTATGATTCAAATCAGTTAATAACGTAATAAAATTTTTAATTAACTCATCCGCCAGCATTTTAGCCTCGGCAGGACTTTTGCCGGTAACATTAACTGCAATTAAATCTGTCATCTTAACATTACTCAGCTGTAAATATTTTTCAGCAAAATCCTTATTCGTCATCTTTAGCTTTTTTTCTGCCGGAAGGTCAAGCTTTTGAATCAAGGGAGCAATAACCTGACGGCTCTGCATCATTTCTATGTAAGTATTAGCCATGCCTGCTCCGCCCATATCTCCAACCATTCCGCTTAAAAGTGCATTTGAAGCTAAAAGACTTTTTTGAGCATTACTATTGGCTTTTATACTCAGCAAAGCGGTTGACTCATATTTTTTCGGCACTACAAAAGCTAAAATCAAAGCCGCTAAAGTACATAATATGATTATCGCCAGATATTTTTTTTTGTTTTTCAGCATAATTTTGCCTAAAATAAGTAAGTCAATCTCCTTTATTTCTTCTTTTTCCATTGGTTTCTCCTTTAATTTATAACTTCTTAATCAGTTAAATTATCTATCATGCCGTATAGAGAAATATAAGGCAAAATATCTTGGTTAAAGATAATTTTCTTTGATTTCGGTACGTAGACCATATCACCATCAGCTAATTTAACATTTTGCGTTATATCATGATTTTTAATATAAGCATTCATGTCAATTTCTTTAACATACAATTGATTATCTATATTGCGAATGATTTGAATTTTCCTCGTCCGCCCTCTTTTATCTATTCCTCCGGCACTTGAAAGAGCAGAGAAAACATCCATGGAATCTACACTTAGCGACTTTACGCCAGGACTATTAACTGAGCCTAATACATAAACCTTACGCGGACCATAGCTTTTAATACTCAAGGTCATATCCGGTATTTTAATATAAGATTTTAATCTGTCAGTCAGCAGCTCTGTAGCTTCCGGCAAGGTAAGTCCAGCTAATTTTACGTTCCCGGCATAAGGTAAGCTGACATAGCCATCAGGTCTTATCTGTACATCAGTGATTCCTCCTATCCCCTCCGGCAGCCCTATAATGCAAATATTCACCACATCATATTTGCTTAACCGATATTCATCAATCAAACCTAACTTATCCAGATTATTAAGATTAAACTGCTTTTCCAGAGCAGCCGAGTCATTAACCTGGATAACCTCTTCCCCCCAGCATAAAGTACTAAAACTAAAAATTAATATAATTACAAATAAGTCCAAGATTAAACATTTCTTTAAAATTTTAAATCCCCCCCTCAATTATATTATAAGCAGGTCATAATAATCTGTCAATACTATATCTTTCAATGATATATTTTATATAAAAAATGTCATTATTTATACAACTCATTACTAAGCCATCATTGTGAATTATTCAGTCATAATGATGGCTTAGTAAAATATCTTATTGCTTCATAGCTTCTTCAACAGCAACTGCAACCGCTACGCTG
>JBJDXG010000306.1:0-2186 GCA_051866555.1 bacterium
TTTGTTTGTTAAGGATATCTGACTGTAACTCGGTAATTGCTTTAATATCATCAGGATGAACTGCTTGCTTTTCCAGCAGCTGTTCGGCACTTTCCCATTCCTTTATCTTCCACCCGAGTTTTTTAGCAAATTTATTAGAGAACATGGTTTTTTGATTGGCAAAGTCCAGATCGAAAATTATATCCTTGGAGGACTGGATAGTAAGCTGATAAAGCTCTTTTGCCGTAGTGATTTCTTCCAGTACCTTTTTTTGTTCAGTTAAGTCCACCAATGTATTTAAGATCTGTTTGTTGGTTTTAACCAGGCGGAGATTTTCTTTTCTCTGTTCTAAAGCATAAAATAAAATTGCCATAACCAGGCTTAGAATACAGATAATAAAAAGTATCTTTTTACCGTATTCTTCTATAAAATAATTAAAAGTCATCTGCTTCTTCTGAGCAGCGGTATTATTAATAATAGATTGATTAATATAGTTTTCCGGAATATGGCTGATAGCCTTATTCAGAATAGAAATTAACAAAGGATCAGTTATGGATGAACCCATTAGGCTGAAAAATTCTTTCGAGCCTGTTTGCGGAATTATAGACAAATTTCTGTATTTAGAATGACTTAAAAGCTCTTCTATAATAAGTGTATTTTGAATAGCTAAATCAGCTTTGTCTTTAATAACTGCTTTCAGGCATTCCTCGGTAGTAGAGTATTTTTGAATACTGAACTTAGGATAATTGCTTTCTACATACTGCACTGCCATAATAAAATTTTCCGGTATAGCAATTTTTAAATCCAGGTCAGCAGAGAAGGTTGTGCCTTTTTTCTGTACCATAACCAGATTGCTTTCCAGATAAGGATCGGTCAAAGTGAAATAAGTACTGCTTATTCGGTTGGGAGACCAAAGCACACCGGCTATAAAATCGGTTTGACCGGTCTGGATAAAATTATGCGGAATTTTGCCCTGGGGCATGACTAAATAATTAAAGGTAAGACCTGATTCTTTTTCGATATATTTCAAAATGTCTATAGTAATTCCTGTTAAGTGATTTTGTTTGTTAAGATAGGCCATCGGTTTGGCATCAATCATGCAGGCAATTCTAATCGGCGGACAGCTTTTAATAAAATCAAGCTCTTTTTTGGAATAAGGCTTTGTTTTGATGAATTTATAATATTTGTTAAAAATATAATTTTCCTGAATTGGCGAGTTGATTTTGATTTGTGCAATAGCATCGTCTAATTGTTCTTTTAAAAGCAGATTGTTTTTTTGTACCAGACAGTAAAATGGTGTTGGTCCGAATTCTCCCAGAATGCGGTCTGTTTTTTTCATATTTAAAGCATTGATAATAATGGCCTGAACTCTGCCGTTGTCTAAAGCTTTTCGCAGTTCATTTAGGGTTTGGAAAGCCAGCAGATTAGGCTGAAATTTATTCTGTTTAGCATAAGTAAAGAATTGTTCACTTTGAAAATCAGGCTTTAAATATCCGATTGTTATTTTGCTGAATTGTTCAAAATCCTCGTAATTTAAAGAGCTGTACTTATTGGTAACTAATATTTCATAGGATGTTCCTAAAGGCAGTGAAGTATAAGTAAATCGTTTGGTTAAATCCATATTCAGAGTGACAGGACTTACCAGATCTACTTCTCCCCGGGATAAAAGACTGAGCGCTGTTTGTTGATTAGGTGTATAAACAAGCTGATATTTCCAGTGATTGTAAGCGGCAATTTGCTGCAAATAATCCAGGTTACAGTCTGTTCCGGTATGGGCAGAATTGTTCAATTGCTGATTTTCCCAGGAATACAGACCTAATTTAATGGTTTGAGGAGCAGATGCTTCTGCCAGTTTACAAAAACTGAATAACATTAAAATTGTCAAAATAATAAAAAAATTTTTTTTAGTCATAGCTATGCCCTCCCAGGATATGCTCAAAGAAGTCATTTGATAATAATTTATTAGCCTTATAATAATTTTATAATAGCAGATTATTGCTTAAAAATCGACAGATAAATAAGAATTTTTTTTAAAATTGTAAGATGGGGAGGAAATAAATCAGAAAAAAAGAATATTATCTTATAAATAGTTGTAAACCTTTTATTTAGGTTTTAAGGAGATGAACAGGTTTTGGAAATTCAGGCTTTGATTGATCATACTTTACTGAGTCCGGAGGCTAAGGAAGCTGATATAGAAAGATTATGTA
>JBJDXG010000307.1:0-2183 GCA_051866555.1 bacterium
GGGCAGCGGTTCTGACCTTAGTGTTCTCTTAGACAGTGAAACAGAAGCTAAGCTTAGGGCTTACTATGGCTTGGATCAGTCATTGCTGGAACAGTTTGGTCATTATTGTTTAAATTTAATTCATGGTAATTTAGGCTATGCCTATTATTTTAAGCAGCCGGTAAGTGAGCTGCTGGCCGAGAGACTTCCCTGGAGTTTATTATTAGTAGTCAGCAGCCTGACTTTAGCTTCTGTTTTGGGAATCGCGGCCGGAGTTTATTCAGCTTGGAAAAGAGGAAGCTGGCAGGACAGAGCCTTTTGGTCCTTTTTTCTGACTTTGCGCAGTGTACCGACTTTTTTTCTTGGCAGCTTATTATTGCTTTTTTTAGGCTTTCAGCAGCATTTATTTCCTTTATATGGGGCTTACAGTCTGGAAATGCTTTCTCAGCCCTGGTGGATAAGAGCGGCAGATGTTATGCAGCATCTGGCTTTGCCGATGCTGACTTTAACCTTAGCTGAGGTTACCAACAAATATCTTTTAACCAGAAGTGCCATGCTGGAAACTTTAGCAGAAGATTATATACTCTTTGCCAGGGCGAAGGGGCTAAGTGAGCGAGTAATCATGTATCAGCATGCTTTGCCCAACGCTTTACTGCCGGTAGTTACTCAGATAGGCTTAAGACTGGGCATGGCGGCAGCGGGAATGATTTATGTAGAAAGCATTTTTGGTTATCCGGGCATGGGACAGCTGATGCAGGATGCTTTAGCTGTACGTGATTTTCAAGTTTTGCAGGGAGCATTTTTAGTTACCAGTCTGATGGTTTTGCTGTTTAATTTTTTGCTTGATTTATTTTATGTATTTCTTGACCCCAGAGTGGAGGTGGAGTAGATGGTTTACTCCCGTTGGATAGGTCTTATTGGTCTGATGCTATTTTTGCTGGTGGCTTTATTTGCTCCGTTTATAGCTCCCTATTCTCCGAATGCTTTCAGCGGAACGCCTTTAGAAGTGCCTGGAAGCGAACATTATTTGGGTACTAACAGTGTAGGACAGGATATTTTCAGTCAAATGATTTACGGAACAAGAATTTCTCTTTTTCTTGGAATAACTGTATCGCTGTTTGCTACTATTATAGGAGCAGGATATGGGATTGCAGCTGGTTTTTGTGGCCGCTTGACTGACAGAGCTTTAATGCGGGGGTTGGACATTTTTCTGACCATTCCCCACTTGCCTTTAATGCTGCTTTTGGCTGCTTATTTTCCGCCTGTTCTGTCAACGACTTTATTTATCTTAGTGCTTTTTTCCTGGCCGGGAGAGGCAAAATTGATCAGAGCTCAGGTTTTGAGTTTAAAAAAACGCGAGTATTTGGAAGCCGCTAAAATGGCTGGTGCCGGTAATTTTTATTTGATTTGGCGTTATTTGTTGCCGGAATTATTGCCTTTGTTATTGTCTCAGTTTATTTTGCGTTCAAGCTGGGCTGTTTTGGCTGAATCAGGTCTGGCTTTTCTGGGGCTGGGAGATCCTGCTTTAAAAAGCTGGGGTATGATACTTCAGGAAGCCTTAGCTTATGATGCTATATATTTTACTCCTGCTTGGCGCTGGTGGTTGCTGCCGCCCGGTATTTGTATAACTTGTCTTATTTTTTCCTTTACCTTTCTTGGCTATGCTTTGGAAGAGAAGTATCAGAAATCAGAAGGAGATGGCGTATAATTATGAGTTTACTGTCGGTAGAGAATTTATCTGTTGTTTATGGTCATAATGATAATGCGTTTTTAGCTGTGTCTGATGTTACCTTTTCTATAAAAAAAGGGCAGTCCTTTGGTCTGATAGGTGAATCAGGCTGCGGTAAAACGACTGTGGCTTTAGCTATTTTAAATTTATTAGGCCAAAATGCTGTGCGGACTAAAGGAAAAATTTATTTTGCCGGTCAGGACCTGACCAAAATTTCTGCCGCAGAATGGCAGAAGCTGCGGGGAAGAGAAATTGCTTTGATACCTCAAGCCTCTCAGCACTCTTTAAATCCGGTTCTAAATATAGGCAGGCAGATGACAGAGCATCTTTGCCGGCACAAAGCAGCATCTTCTAAAGCCGAAGCTTTGTCCTTAGCTGAAGATGGCCTGCGGGAGGTAGGTCTGTCGGAGGATGTTTTATCGCATTATCCTCATCAGCTAAGTGGGGGAATGAGGCAGAGAGTGGCTATTGCTAT
>JBJDXG010000308.1:0-9490 GCA_051866555.1 bacterium
ACCAATCGCTCAAGCTTAGCGAAATTATTAGCCAATAAATCATCAACCCGGCTGCGGCAATCCTGTAATAAAGTGCAAACAGCCTCATCAGCTAATTTCAAGAAATACTCACTTTGTCTGTTTTTAAAATCATAATCAAGATAAAATTCCTGCAAATCCCGGCTCATTCCATAATGGCAGACTGCCTGTCTGGCCAAATTATTAGCCACCTGTATATCATTAGAAGCACCGTTAGAAATCTTTTCCGGACCAAAAACCAAGCTTTCAGCAGCTCTTCCCGCAAGACAAATTGCCATTTGGTCCAAAAGCTCATCCTTGCAGAGCAATTTCTTTTCTTCATCATCATTTTGCAACACATAGCCAAGAGCCTGACCTCTGGGAATAACCGATATCCTTTCAACTTTTTTGCCTAACAGCTTAGCTATCAGAGCATGACCGCCTTCATGATAAGCAATTATTTTTTTCTCAGCATCACTGATAAGACAGCTGGTGCGGGCAACACCAATAGCTACCTTGTCGATACAGTCCTCTATATCGGTAAGAAAAATCTTTTCCTGTCCCTTCCTGCCGGCAATTATAGCTGCTTCATTAAGCAGATTAGCCAGATCCGCTCCGGTAAAACCGGCTGTCCTTCTGGCAATCAGCTGCCAGTCAATATCATCTGCAAACGGTTTTTCCTTAGCATGAATAGCCAGAATCGCCTGTCTGCTTTTTAAATCCGGTTTTTCCATTATAATTTTCCGGTCAAATCTGCCGGAACGCAGCAGCGCAGGATCTAAAACATCAGGCCTATTAGTACCGGCAAGAACGATGACACCAATATTAGCCTCAAAGCCATCCATGCCAACCAACAGCTGATTTAAAGCCTGTTCCCGCTCCGTATCGGCTCCGCCTAAGGATTCTCCCCGCCTCAGACCTATCGAATCAATTTCATCAATAAAAATAATACAGGGCGCATTTTCCTTCGCTTCTTTAAATAAGCTTCTGAAACGGGCAGCCCCCACACCGGCAAACACTTCAACAAAATCAGAACCGCTTAAGCAATAGAAAGGCACCTTGGCTTCTCCAGCCACTGCCTTCGCCAGTAGGGTTTTTCCCGTACCGGGAGGCCCTGAAAGCAATACTCCTTTAGGTATTTTAGCTCCAACCTTATTAAACTTTTCCGGTGATTTTAAGAAATCAACTACCTCCTGCAATTCCTGCTTAGCTTCCGTACAGCCGGCAACATCAGCAAAAGTCAGGACGTCTTCCTCTGTACCCCTAAACTGCGCATTCTTCATTTTGCCAATATTTTTAGCATAGTAGATATAAGCCACAAAAACAAGCAAAAACACAACATTAACTAATATGCCAACTAAGCTCTGCCAGCTTTTAACTACTTTATGCGTAACATCAACCTTATTTTCAAGCATTTTATCCACAACGGCCTGATCATCAGGGGAAATATTAGTTACAAACCTTCTGCCATTACTCAGTTCACCGCTCACTCGGGAGAAATTGCGTATAGTTACCTTTTTAACCTGATGATGCTCCAGCATTTGCACAAACTCAGTATAGGATATTTCCATCTTTTTTAATTCATACATCTGATATCCTCTGATACCAGCCATAATCAGCACAACAAAAAATGCCGCCAGAATTATTTTCCAATTATTTCGGAGAAACTGCATAATAAGAATACTCCTCCTTCCCTACAATCAGCTCGTTCAGAGTACGTAAAATCTTTCTCCGCACATAAGATAAGAAGCGCAGATAATCTGATTTTATAATCATTTCTGACTCCTCAATGAGAGCCTCTACTGCCTTAATATCAACCTTGACTGAATGACGTCTGATCATCTGCTCGTTATAACTAGCCGCTAAATTATGCACATTAACCGGTTCATCAAAAACATATTTTTGAAAATGAAGAATCCCTCCAATTATTTCCCGCGGATTAGCATAAAAGAAGTTAGACAATATTTTCGCCGTATAAGCTATCAGCTCTTCATCCTCATAAACCTCACACAGACGTTCCTGTACCTCCGGATACTTTTTAGAAATAGCCAGCTCAATCCCCATCTCTATAAAATTATGCGCCTTCCACCAGCCAAAGCGGCTGGAAAGATTGCAGGCCTTTAAAGTCTTAACAATAATAGGTCTGGCCTTTTCAAAGCAATATCCCCGTTCAAAGGAAAGATATTTTTCATCGCCATAGTAATCCAAGCCCGCCGGCTCTACCCCATGCGTAATCACGCCATGGACAAACGGCAGGAAATCCTTATCATGAGCTTGAATATATTTATAAAGGTCTGCTCCCTGACGATGAGTATGGTCATAGCTTAAATCATATCCTATATTAGTATCAGGAAAAATACTTCCTAAAATAACTTTATTATCAGCCAGAGGAAAGATCATCTGGGCCATAAAAACATGAGTTAATGGAAACATCTGCCGGCCCCCCCTTCTATACTCTTAATATAATTCTTTTTTTTTCTTTTATTTCCTCTCCTTAATAGATGATTCATCTCTTTAAAAGAAAGGATGCTTTTTTATGCAAACTATTATCATTACTAATAATGAAGCAGGACAAAGAACAGACAAGTTTTTACGCAAGCTGCTGCCGCAAACTCCTTTAGGAGAAATATATAAAATGCTCAGAACCAAAAAAATAAAAATCAACGGCAAAAAACTGAGCCGAAATACCAATTGCAGGTCAACGATATCATCAATATATACCAAGAAATAACCGTAAAAAAAGCGGCTAAAATACCTCAGTCTGATAACTGGCATAATTTGAAGATCATTTATGAGGACCAAGAAATCTTAATTGTGGACAAGCCATGTGGTATATTGACCCATCCTGCTGCCAGACAGGAAAAAAACTCTTTAATCCAGCAATGCCTGTCCTATCTGGCCGAGAAACAGGAATATCTGCCTGAACAGGAAACAACCTTTACTCCAGCGGCCTGCAACCGTTTGGACCGCAATACAAGCGGTCTGGTCATCATAGCCAAGACCTTTCCTGCTTTGCAGACAGTCAATGCCTTAATCAGAGAAAAAAAAATCAGCAAATATTATTTAGCCTTAGTGAAGGGCAGCATTAAGCAAAACGGAGAAATTAAAGGCTTTCTCTCCAAAGACCAAACGACAAATACAGTAAAGGTGCATGCTGAAAGCAAGCCGGAGAGCAAAGAAATTCACACCTTTTATCAGCCTCTGTTCACCAATGACTTCTCTTCTTTGCTGGAGATAAACCTGCTGACCGGCAGAACACATCAGATAAGAGCTCATCTGGCCAGTATAGGTCATCCCCTGGCCGGAGACAGAAAATACGGTGAAGCGAACTTTAACCAATACTTTCTGGAAAAATACCATCTTAAGCATCAATTTCTGCACGCCTATAAACTAGTTTTTCCCCCAAGCAGTCCTTTATTAGCCGGAAAAACTATTACTGCAGCATTACCGACTGAGCTTAAGCATATAAAAAACAAAGCTTTTCCTAAAAATCATTCCTGAATTATAAGACCCCTTACATTATACCACAATTTTACTTTCCATACTTATAGCTCAGAGAATAAAAAAACAGGTTCAAAATGAACCTGTTTTTTATTCCTCCACCATGATCCGCAAATTCTTTTGAGCTATTTTTTCCGCCTCCTTAATCAGTCTGCCCCATGATTTCTTAGAATGCCTTCTTATCAAGAAGATACCTAAAATACCCTGCACACATAATAAAGCGAAAAATATTAATAAAAAAAAACCACGACTGTAACCAATCCATTGCAGCTGATAAATACAAATCCCGGCGATTAGCATTTGGAATAAAGTAAGCAGGATAAAAAATTTGTTAAACAGAAGCTCTACGTCCAACCTATACACCAAGCTCACCTCTTTTGCCATATTTTACCTCTATTATCGCCGATATTTTATCTCTTGTCAAGTATTTCCATTTCTTTTTCTAAACCTTTTACCGCACTTTCCTCAGTTGCCCAGGAAGTAACAAACCGAGCCAGAACCCGATTATCTGCATATTCTTCCCAAATAGAAAAATCAAATTTTTCTCCTAATTTAGCAGCCATTTCAGCCGGTAAAATAACAAAAATCTGATTCGTTGAGGCAGCATAAGCCAATTGACAGCCATGTCCGGTAAAACAGCTTCTTAATAAGTCAGCCATCTGATTAGCCTTTCTGCCTAAGCGGTAATACAGACCATCCTTAAACAGTTCCCTGAACTGCAAACCCAAAAGCCAGCCCTTAGCCAACAATGAACCGCGCTGCTTTACGGAATATTCCAATCCCTCCTGCAAAGCCTTATTGACTACCACCAAAGCCTCACCAAACAAAGCACCGCATTTTGTCCCGCCAATATAAAAAGCATCGGTATATTTAGGATAATCTGCTAAGGTCAAATCACTCTCAGCCGCTGTTAAAGCCGAAGCCAGCCTGGCTCCGTCAACATATAAATACAAAGAGTTCTTCCGGCAATAGGCTGATAAAGCTTCTATTTCCTTTTTACTGTAAACCGTTCCTAACTCAGTAGGATTAGAAATATAAACCAGCTTAGGCTGGACCATATGGTAATCACTATGCGCCTGCAGAACCTGAGCCACAGACTGAACATTTATTTTTCCCTCATCGCCGGGAACTGCAATTATTTTATGACCGCAGGCTTCTATTGCCCCGGTCTCATGAACACAGATATGAGCAGTGTCAGCCGCAATAACCGCCTGATAAGGCCGCAAAAAATGCGATAAAGCCAAAAGATTAGTTTGGGTTCCTCCTACCAAAAAACGAATCAGGCAGTCATCATTTTGCAGCTCACGCTGAATATATTTTTTAGCCTCAGCACATATCTCATCCTCACCATATCCAGTCTGCTGAACAAGATTTATATCATTCAAAGCCTCTAAAACAGGCACCGCCGCACCTTCACAATAATCACTGGTAAATTTAATCATCCTTAATCTTCCTTTCAAAGCTAATAAGCACTTTATCAACCGATAAAGTGCTTAAATTCTTCTGCCAATTGTTTAGTTATTTTTCCCGGCTTACCATCGCCGATCAATTGTTCATCAACACAGCGAATAGGCATAACCTCCAGAGAGGAATTAGTCAAAAAGGCTTCCCTGGCATGATATAAATCAAACCAGGTAAGATTCGTTTCTGCAACTCTGATATTCAGCCTTTTAGCACATTCCAAAACTATCTTACGGGTTACTCCCGGCAATATTCCTGCTGAAAGCGGAGGCGTTGCCAGGCCATCTTCCCGCACAATAAAAAAGTTGCTTACAGTGCCTTCAGTTAAATAGCCGTCAGAATTACACATCAGACCTTCAAAAGCACCCTTCTGCACAACCTCCATTTTAGCTAAAATGTTATTTAAAAAATTCAGTGACTTCAAGCTGGGAGGCAAAGCTTCCGGATGATTGCGTCTTGTACTGACTAACACAACATCAACACCCAGACTTCTAAGAGAAGCATCATACGGTTTAGCCTCCTTGGCCATCACCACCAGAGTCGGCTTAGGACAAAGCGACGGACTTAAGCCTAAAGGACCGCTGCCCCGGGAAATAGTCAGCCTGACAGACCCAAGACCGGTAATCCGATTAGCCGCCACCGTTTTATTAATGATCAGCGCTAAATCATCCTTGCTCCAGGGCACAGCTATCTGCAGAACTGCTAAAGACGAAAATAAACGGTCCAGGTGGTCAGCTAAAGCAAACACCTTCCCTTCATAAACATGCAGGGTTTCAAACAAGCCGTCCCCATAAAGGAAGCCATGGTCATAAACTGAAATCTTAGCCTCACTCTCTTTTACCAGCTCATCATTAAGCCAAATTAAATTCTCCATCAGCATTTTCCCTTCAAAGAAATAAAGTTGCGCAGTAAGTCATGTCCTACCTCAGTCAACACCGATTCAGGATGAAACTGCAAACCCTCAACCGGATATTCCTTATGCCTGATTCCCATGATAGTCCCATCCTCCAGCCAGGCCGTAATCTCCAGACAGTCAGGCAAGGTTTCCCTGTCTACAATCAGGGAATGATAACGTGTAGCCGTAAACGGCTCTTTAATGCCGGCAAAGACCTTTTTCCCGTCATGATAAACCGGAGAGGTTTTGCCATGTACCGGCACATCTCCTCTGATGACCTTGCCGCCAAATACCTGACCAATTGACTGATGCCCTAAGCATACTCCCAAAATAGATATTCCCTTAGGAGCAAAATGAGAAATTGCTGCCATGGAAATTCCCGCTTCATTAGGCGTACAAGGACCCGGTGACACAACAATATGAGTCGGCTGCAAAGCCTCAATTTCCTCTAAAGTAACCTTATCATTACGGAAAACCTTCATCTCAGTTACGCCGATTTCACCCAGGAATTGTACTAAATTATAGGTAAATGAATCATAATTATCAATCATCACTAACATGACTTTTTGCTCCCTTCCACAATCCGAATAGATTTTAGCATCGCTTCTGCCTTAAACAGGGTTTCATAATATTCACGCTCCGGTATAGAATCATAAACGATACCGCCTCCGGCCTGAGCATAAGCCATACCATCCTTGATCACAATAGTCCTAATAATAATATTCAGATCCAGGTCTCCCGCAAAGTTAAAATAACCGAAAGAACCCGTATAAGGGCCGCGTCTTACCGGCTCCAGCTCTTCAATTATTTCCATACAGCGCACCTTAGGCGCTCCGGTGATAGTTCCCCCCGGGAAGCAGGCTCTGACTAAATCAAAACCATCCTTGCCTTCCTTAATCCTTCCGGTAACATTAGAAACGATATGCATAACATGAGAATATCTCTCAATCACCATCAGCTCATCAACTCTGACCGTACCGTATTGACAGACCCGTCCCAAATCATTGCGCTCCAAATCAACCAGCATAATATGCTCAGCCCGTTCCTTAATGTTATTGACCAGTTCATCCTCCAAGCTCAAATCCTCTTCAGGAGTTTTTCCGCGCGGTCTTGTCCCGGCAATAGGTCTCGTTGCCACACAACCGTCCTCCAATCTGATCAAACGCTCCGGAGAACAGCTGACCAGCTGCATCTCACCAAAATCAAGGAAGCCGCCAAATGGAGAAGGATTTACCTGCCGCAGCACCTCATAAATCCTTAAAGGCTTACAATCGATCTTCGTTCCCACACGCTGAGAGATATTAACCTGAAATACGTCTCCCGCCTTAACATACTCAATTACCTTTCTAATCGCTTCCTCATATTCCTCCTTGCTGAAGTTGGATTTCATCTCCAAATCAGCCATTGGCGGATTTTCCGGCAAAACAAAAGGTTCCCAAGCCAAAGGAGACGCTAAACGTTCCTCCAGCTTCTTAATTTTAGCTAAAGCCGCCGCATAGTCAGCCTCCGGATCATCATCAACTAAAACATTCGCAACTACATACAGCTTTTGCTTGGCTTCATCAATAATAATGACCTCATCGACCACCATAAAGTACAGCTCAGGAATGTCTAAATCATCCTCAGCTAAAACAGGCAGAACCTCAAAAAATCTTCCCAAATCATAGCTGAAAAAGCCTGCTGCACCGCCTTGAAAAAGAGGCAGCTCAGGCAGCTTTATCCCATGATAATCAGCCATAACCTGCTTCAAGACCTTTAAAGGCTTATCCTCTGCTTCCCACGCACTTCCGTCCTGTCTGACAACCCTGGTTTTCAATCCCTTGCTGCGCACAGTTACAAGCGGATTGCTGCCAATAAAAGAATAACAGCCCAGCTTTCCATCTACCCGTCCGCTCTCCAGAAGGAAAGAATATCTGCCCTCTTTTATTTTCAGATAAACAGAAAAAGGATTCTCCTCCTTTAAAGGCAGTTCCCCATAAACAGGCATCCACTTACCCGGCTCAGCCAATTGCAGAAACCGCTCCTTAGATAAATAATTCATTCCACGCACACTCCTTAAATTAGATTTGCTAAAATAAGCTCATCCTTACTTGTAAAAGCAAGTCCTCATCACTTCAGCATTCCCAATTTAAGGCTGAAATAAATTAATAGCACTCGTGAAGCAACATAGTTTGAGTTCTTTTCGGTCCTACAGAAACAATTTTGATCTCAGCTCCGCATAAATCCTGCATTCTTCTTAAATAAGCCTGAGCTAATTCCGGCAATTCGGCAAAAGTCCTGCACTTAGAGGTATCAGTCATCCAGCCTTCAAGCTCTTCATAAACCGGTTCACATTCCTCCAGGATACGTAGCTCATTAGGAAAATGCTCTAATAATTTTCCCTGATACCGATAAGCCGTACAGATCTTAATAACCGGCAGCTTATCCAGTACATCCAATTTAGTCACCGCCATGCCGGTTAAGCCGCTAAGACGAACAGCATAGCGCAGCATAACCACATCCAGCCAGCCGCAGCGGCGAGGACGACCGGTAGTCGTACCAAACTCATGTCCCTCACAGCGTAAATGCTCTCCAACAGAATCATCAAGCTCGGTAGGGAACGGCCCTTCTCCAACTCTGGTCGTATAAGCCTTAACCACCCCAACGGCTCCGGTTATTCTGGTCGGTCCAACACCGGCACCGCTGCATACTCCTCCAGCAGTCGGATGAGAAGAGGTTACATAAGGATAAGTGCCATGATCTAAATCCAGCAAAGTCCCCTGTGCGCCCTCAAACAAAACTTTTTTCCCAGCATCAATTGCCTGATTAACCAGCAAAGAGCCATTATCTATATACTTAGCCATCTTTTGCCCAAAATCAAGATATTGAGCCAATATTTCCTCATAATCCAAAGCCTTTTCCTTATAGACCTCGGTAATAATCGCATTTTTATGAGCTAAATTAATTTTTAATTTAGCCGCAAACGATTCCTTATCCAACAAGTCGCACGCTCTGAAGCCTACCCTGGCTACCTTATCCATATAAGCAGGGCCTATTCCACGGCCGGTTGTGCCTATTTTCTTATCGCCCTTGCTTTCCTCTTCCAGTTTATCCAGAACCTTATGATAAGGCATAATAATATGTGCATTATTGCTGATTCTCAGCTTATCTGTGTTTACACCTCTGTCCCACAGATACTGCAGTTCCTCAAGCAGAACAGCAGGATCGATTACCACACCATTCCCGATTACGCATTCCTTATCAGGATAAAGAATTCCTGACGGGATAAGATGCAATTTATATTCCTGATCACCTACCACAACAGTATGGCCTGCATTATTTCCGCCTTGATAGCGTACAACCATATCCCCCTGTTCTGCCAGATAATCAATGATCTTTCCTTTTCCTTCATCGCCCCATTGAGCTCCCAATACTACTAAAGCCGGCATTTTATCTTCCCCTTTCTGGGCCTTTCATTTCTTTATTACATCAATATTATAGCGTTATATGAGCAAGAAAACAAGTTTTATCTCTTAACCCTGATTTCTCGATTTATTTTCAAACCGCGTATAATCCTTCATAGATATAGTTTCTACCGTCCCTACCGGACCATTTCTCTGTTTAGCAATAATCAATTCAGCAATTCCTTTTTTATCA
>JBJDXG010000309.1:0-2172 GCA_051866555.1 bacterium
TAGAAAGATTTTTGAAAAAATATAAAAAGCAATAGTCCTGATGATGAAATGCAGAGCCTTATACTCTGTATTTCTTTTTTATATGATTAATTAAGGAGGTGCTTCTATGGCTGAGAATAAATGTCCTATCGGGGGTCAGGCTGTTATTGAAGGGGTTTTGATGCGCAGTAAGGAAAAGACAGCGATCGTCGTGAGAAAACCGGATGATACCTTTGCGGTGCGCTGTCAGGAAAACGATTCAGTAACCGAAGAGGTAGCGATGCTGAAAATGCCTGTCATCAGGGGATTTGTTAAATTGCTGGAATCGATGATCGTAGGAATTCAGGCGCTTAGCTATTCGGCTAATCAGGCCTTGGAGGAGGAAGAACAGATCAAGCCGGGTGAATTATTTTTGACTTTGCTCGTTTCTCTGGCTTTAGGGGCCGGCTTATTTATAGTTGTTCCCGCTTTTTCCATAGATCTTTTTCATAAATTCACTTCCAGCGTTGTAGCGGTTAATTTATTGGAAGGGGTAGTAAGAATTATTATATTTTTAGCCTATGTGCTGATTATTTCCCGAATGAAGGATATTCAGCGGGTTTTTCAGTACCATGGGGCTGAGCACAAGGTAATTCACACTTTGGAGGCTGAAGAAGAATTGACTGTGGCTAATGCCAGAAAGCATACGACCTTGCATCCGCGCTGCGGAACCAGCTTTCTGCTTTTGGTCATGATTATCAGTGTACTGGTCTTTTCCTGTTTGGGCAAGCAGGATTTATTACCCCGTATTTTATCCCGCCTGGTGCTGGTTCCGCTGATTGCGGGGATTTCGTATGAATTTTTAAGGTTTTCTGCCCGTCATGTTAATAATCCTGTGTTGCGGATATTGATTCAGCCGGGACTATGGCTGCAAAAACTGACTACCAGGGAGCCGGATGATGCTCAATTGGAAGTAGCTATCAGAGCTGTTAAAGAGGTTTTATAATTTTAGTTGAGAAAGGGGCCGTTTTTTGATGTTGGAGAAATTGCAGGCAGTAGAGGACAGATATGAGGAATTGAGCAATCTGCTCAGTGACCCTGAGGTTATTGCTGATAACAGCAGATATCAGCAGTATGCTAAAGCACATGCTGAAATAACACCGATAGTAGATAAATATAAAGAGTATAAAAAGGTCTTGCAGTCTATTGCCGAAGCGGAAGCTATGCTGAAGGATGATTTGGAGGACGATTTTCGGGAGATGGTTCATGCTGAGCTGGCTGAGCTGAAGCCGCAGGTAGAGGTTTTGACTAAGGAGCTGGAGATTTTGCTGCTGCCGAAGGACCCTAATGATGAGAAGAATGTCATTATGGAAATCAGGGCCGGGACCGGAGGAGAAGAAGCCGGTCTGTTTGCGGGAGATCTGTACCGGATGTACTGCAAGTATGCTGAAAGCAAGGGCTGGAAAATGGAAGTAATGGATTCCAATATGACTGATATCGGCGGGTTTAAGGAAATTATCTTTGTTATTGAAGGCAATTCCGTTTACAGCACTTTAAAATATGAGAGCGGTGTGCATCGGGTGCAGCGGATTCCCAGCACAGAGTCAGGAGGCAGGATTCATACCTCAGCAGCGACGGTTGCAGTAATGCCGGAAGCTGAGGAGGTAGAGGTAGAGATCAATCAAAATGATATCAGGATCGATGTTTTCCGTTCCAGCGGTGCCGGCGGTCAGCACGTTAATACTACTGATTCAGCGGTCAGAATTACGCATTTGCCGACCGGTATTGTGGTTTCCTGCCAGGATGAAAAGTCGCAGATCAAAAACAGAGAAAAAGCGATGCGGGTGCTGCGTTCCAGAATCTATGAAGCTAAGCAGGAAGAAGAGATGGCGAAGCAGACAGAGGCCAGAAGATCACAGGTCGGCTCCGGAGACCGGAGTGAACGGATCAGAACCTATAATTTCCCTCAGGGCAGGGTGACTGATCACAGAATAGGCTTGACTCTGCATAAGCTTGATTCAATTCTGAACGGGGATCTGCAGGAGATCATTGACGCTCTTATTCTGGCTGACCAAACAGAAAAAATGAAGCAGATGAAGTAAAATGAAGATCAGAGAATGCTTTAAGGAGGCGGTAAAGCTGCTTACCGAGGCTGGTATTGCTTCAGCTCGCCTGGACAGTGAGGTCTTATTGCAGGAGGTTTTGCAGTGCAGT
>JBJDXG010000310.1:0-2165 GCA_051866555.1 bacterium
ACTGTAATAGATGAAATCGGTGATCCGTTAGTGCATTTGTTGAGAAATGCAGTTGACCATGGTATCGGGCATCCTGATGACCGTGAAAAATTGGGCAAGAACAGGACCGGTACAGTAAAGCTTTTAGCTTATCCGGAGGGCAATCAGGTAGTTATCAGAGTTGATGATGACGGCAAAGGAATTAATCCTGATGTTATTTTAGCTAAGGCTATAGAAAAAGGTCTGGTTACTGAAAAAGAAGCTGAAAAAATGGAACCGCAGGATATTGTCATGCTGATCTTAAAGCCTGGCTTCAGTACGGCAGAGCAGGTAACAGATGTTTCCGGCCGTGGTGTAGGCATGGACGTTGTCAGAAGCAAAATCGAATCCTTGGGTGGTAATCTTACTATTCAAAGTAAGGTTGGCGAAGGAAGCAGCTTTATTATTCGTCTGCCGCTTACTTTAGCGATTATTCAGGGGCTATTGATTGGCATTGAAAATGAAATATATACTATTCCTTTAAGTTCTATTGAGGAAACCTTAAGCTTGTCGCAAAGTGACATTAAAACTATTCAGGAAAAAGAAGTTATTTTACTTCGCGGCAATGTTCTTCCTGTACTGCGTTTAGGTGACCTATTGGATGTTGAGCAGACGGAAAAGGAAGAAGAAAATGAAGAATTCTATGTTGTTGTAGTTAAAAATGGACAAAGAAGAGCCGGTCTGATTGTTGACAGTTTAATTGGACAGCAGGAAATTGTTATAAAATCTCTTGGTAAGTTATTAAATGGTTATAAACAATTTTCAGGAGCTACTGTGCTGGGAGATGGTCGGGTTGCTTTAATCTTGGATATAACATTCTTATTATAGGGAGGAATTGTTATGGAAGAAGAAAAATTGAATGATGAGTTGCAGTTAGTTGTTTTTAAACTTGTAGAAGAAGAATATGGTTTTGCTATCAATCAAGTAGAAGGAATTATAAAAATGGTAGAAGCGACCAGAGTACCTAAAGCTCCTAGATATATTTCCGGGATCATCAATCTGCGCGGTAAGGTTATACCGGTAATCAATCTTAAAGAAAGATTTAATCTGGCGCAAAGTGCTCTTAATGATCAAAACAGGATTATTGTTGTGGAGATTCAGGATTATTTGGTTGGTATTATGGTTGACTGTGTTACTGAAGTGCTGCGCTTGTCAGATACGGCTGTTGAGCCTACCCCATCGGTATTTTCTTCTAATATCAGTGATGAATATATAAAAGGCGTAGGCAAGCTGAATGAAAGATTGATTATTTTGCTTGATTTGGAACACATTTTATCTATTGAAGAAATAAATGAATATGCCGAATAGTGGAAGAAAGGATTAAAAATGGAGGAAATAAATGAATTATCAGAGATGGAGTTTGACGCTTTAAGAGAAATAGGCAATATTGGTGCCGGCAATGCTGCGACAGCACTTTCACAATTGCTTAACCGTAAGATAGATATGGCTGTGCCTGAAGTAAAGGTGCTTCCTTTAGAAGAAGTAGCCGAATGCATGGGAGGCGAAGAAAGTATTGTCGCCGGTATATTTCTGCGGGTTTTTGGCAACGCACCATGCAGTGTTATGTTTTTGCTGCCCAGAAAAAGTGCTTTAAATTTAGTTGATATGCTTTTAGGCAAAGCTAACGGGACGACTAAAATTTTAAACGATTTGGATCAGTCTGCCTTAAAAGAGATAGGCAATATTTTATCAGCTTCCTATCTCAATGCTTTGTCGCAGATGACTAATTTGACTTTGCTTCCGTCTGTGCCTGCCCTTGCTTTTGATATGCTGGGGGCTATTTTAAGTGTTCTTTTGGCAGAACTGGGTGAAGTAGGAGATTATGCTCTGGTTATGGAAACTGAATTTACTGAAGAAAGCCAGGAAGTAAAGGGGCATTTCTTCTTAATTCCTGATCCGGGCACTTTAGAGGTTATTTTGCGGACAATAGGAGTGAGAAACTGATGGAGAGTAAGGTTATAAGAGTGGGCATAGCTGATTTGAAAACAGGAAAAGCTCCTGACAGCATTGTAACTTTAGGTTTAGGCTCCTGTGTCGGCATTACCTTTTATGACAGCCGAACGAAAATAGGAGGCCTGGCTCATATTATGCTGCCGGAATGCCGTCCGGCGCCTGGAGGAAAAAAGGTTAATTATGCTAAATTTGCT
>JBJDXG010000311.1:0-9401 GCA_051866555.1 bacterium
GAGGTAGCTAAGGAATACACTCGTTCTAAGGTTTGTCCTGTCTGTCATGGCAGCAGGCTGAAGCCGGAGGTCTTAGCAGTTAAGGTCGGCGGTTTATCCATTGCTCAGGTGACCAGGATGTCTCTTAGTCAGCTAAAGGAGTTTTTTGAGCGTTTGGAGTTAAGTGAACGTGAGCTTTTTATTGCGAGTGAAGTATTGAAAGAAATAAAAGCCCGTTTGAATTTCCTGGTTTCCGTAGGCCTGGAATATTTAAGTCTGGACAGGGCGGCAGGAACCTTATCCGGCGGTGAAGCTCAGAGGATTCGTTTGGCTACTCAAATCGGTTCAGGGCTGGTGGGCGTTTTGTATATTTTAGATGAGCCGAGCATTGGCCTGCATCAAAGGGATAACGAAAGACTGATTGCGACTTTAAAGCGGCTGCGGGATTTAGGCAATACCTTAATTGTGGTGGAGCATGATGAAGATACGATAAGAGAGGCTGATTATTTAGTAGATATCGGCCCGGGGGCCGGAGTGCACGGCGGAGAAATAGTAGCGGCAGGAACAGTGGAAGAAGTAATGCGGAACGAGAGCTCGGAAACAGGACAGTATTTATGCGGCAAAAAAAGGATTTCTGTGCCTCCGGTCAGCAGACAGTCTGATGGCCGCTATTTAGAAATCATAGGGGCCAGAGAAAACAATTTAAAAAATATCAATGTCAAGATTCCTCTGGGACTGTTAGTTTGTGTGACCGGAGTATCCGGCTCCGGGAAAAGCACTTTAATCAATGAAATTCTTTATAAGCAGCTGGCAAAAAGCTTAAGCCGGATGGAGACAGAGCCGGGAGCTCATGACGAGATTAAGGGAATAGAGCAGCTCGATAAAATAATCAATATAGACCAGTCGCCTATTGGCCGGACTCCCCGTTCTAATCCGGCAACCTATACAGGAGTTTTTACCGATATCAGAGAATTGTTTGCCTCAACTCCTGAGGCTAAAATGCGCGGCTATAAGGTGGGGCGTTTCAGCTTTAATGTTAAAGGAGGACGCTGTGAGGCCTGCGAAGGAGACGGCATTCTGCGCATCGAAATGCATTTTTTGCCTGATGTTGAGGTGCTGTGCGAGGTCTGCAAGGGCAAAAGGTATAATCGGGAAACGCTTGAGGTGCGCTATAAAGGCAAGAATATTGCTGATGTTTTAGAGATGACGGTGGAAGAAGCTAATTCTTTCTTTGATTCTATACCGAAAATAAAGCGTAAGCTACAGGTGCTCTGTGATGTAGGCTTAGGCTATATCAGACTGGGGCAGTCGGCTACGACCTTTTCCGGCGGAGAAGCCCAGCGGATCAAGCTGGCGACAGAGTTGGCCAAGCGTTCTACCGGACGCACGATTTATATTTTAGATGAGCCGACTACCGGTCTGCATTTTGCTGATATTCAGAAGCTGCTTGATGTTTTAAACCGTTTAGTGGACAGCGGCAATACGGTGGTCGTTATTGAGCATAATCTGGAGGTCATAAAAACGGCTGATTATCTGATAGATTTAGGCCCTGAAGGAGGCGATGGAGGAGGGACATTAGTTGCAGCCGGAACCAGACAGGAAATAGCAGCTAATCCTTTCTCCTATACCGGCAGATTTTTGCGGAAAATCTTAGATAAGGAGTCAGAGTAATGGACTTATCAGAAAAGCTGAAGCATCTCCCTGAAAAACCCGGTGTTTATCTGATGAAGGACAAAAACGGCAAAATAATCTATGTGGGGAAGGCTATTTCCTTAAAACGCCGGGTAAGGTCGTATTTTCAGTCCTCTCATCAGCAGCAGATAAAAACGAAAAAGCTGGTCAGTCATATTGCTGATTTGGAATATATTGTTACTGATAATGAATTGGAAGCCTTGATTCTGGAGTGCAATTTAATCAAGGAGCATCGGCCTAAGTATAATATTAATCTAAAGGACGACAAGAGCTATCCTTATTTGAAAATTACTAATGAAAAATATCCCCGGCTGATTATTACCCGTGAGCGACGAAAGGACGGCGGCAAATACTTTGGGCCTTATACTAATATTTCTGCGGTGCATGAAACTAAAAAATTGCTGCAGGAGCTTTTTCCGCTCCGGATGTGCAGCCGGAAGAATCTACAGGCTGCCAGACCGTGTTTGAACTTTCATTTGCAAAAATGCTTTGCTCCCTGTGCGGGAAAGATTGAGGAGCAGAATTATCAGCAGCTGGTACAGGAGGTAGTTCTATTTTTGGAAGGCCACCAGGAGAAGATCAAGAAGCAGTTAAATCAAAAAATGCTTGAGGCGGCTGAAAATTTGGAATTTGAAAGGGCGGCTGTTCTGCGCAACCAGATCAGAGCTATTGAAACGATTATAGAAAAACAAAAAATTATTTCCAACAGCGGGGGAGATCACGATATGGTTGCTCTGGCGGCAGAAGAAAATCTGGCTTGCGTTCAGATCTTTTTTATCAGACAGGGGAAGCTGCTGGGGCGGGAACATTTTTATTTAGAAGGAATTGCGGAAGAGGGAAGCGAAAGAATACTCAGAGCTTTTTTACAGCAATATTATGCTAAAGCAGCTTTTATTCCTCAGGAGGTATATATACCGTTTGCTTTAGAAGAGCAAGGACTGCTTTCTCTTTGGCTGAGTCGGCTGAAGGGGAAAAAGGCAGAGCTGAAGGTTCCCCAGCGGGGGGCGAAAAAACAATTGCTGCAGCTGGCGGAAAAAAATGCCTTTATGCTTTTGACTGAAGAAAAACTGCGGCAGGAGAAGGAAAAAAAGAGAACCGTAGGTGCTGTGCTTGAATTGCAGCAATATTTAAAACTGGCCAAGCCGCCTTGGCGTATAGAGGGCTTTGACATTTCCAACATTCAGGGTACTCTGGCGGTTGGTTCAGCAGTAGCCTTTTGGCAGGGCAAGCCTAAGAAAGAGGATTATCGCTTTTATAAAATTAAAACAGTGTTTGGGCCTAATGATTATGCTATGATGGCGGAAACGATAGGCAGGCATTACCGCCGGATTTTATCCGAGGAAAGGCCCTTGCCTGATCTTATTCTGATTGACGGCGGAAAAGGGCAATTGGCAGCCGCCAGAAATGTTTTGCGTGAGCTGGGCCTTGCTCATCTGCCGACTTTAGGTCTGGCTAAGGAGTTTGAGTATGTGTTTATGGAGGATTTAAGTGAGCCTATTATCATACCGCATGATAAACCGGCTCTGCAATTACTGCAGCGGGTGCGTGACGAGGCTCATCGCTTTGGCATAACCCAGCACCGCAGGCTTCGCTCTACTCAAATGACCTTTTCTGTACTTGATGAAATAAAAGGCATCGGTGCGGCGAGAAAAAAGGCTTTGCTTAAACATTTCGGCACAGTGGAAAAAATCAAACAGGCCAGCGTAGAGGAGTTAATGCAGGTGCGTTTTATGAATAGAGAGCTGGCGGAAAGCATTTTTCTTTATTTTGCCAAACAGTAATAGAGTGCTAAGGGAGATGTGTTATCATAGTAATTAAGAAAAAGAAGATCAATTTACAGCCGGCTCAAATTATCGCTCTTGGTTTTGGAACCATAATTTTTTTAGGCACTATTTTACTGCAGTGCCCTTTATTTTTTAAGAATGGTACAGGGCTGTCGTTTATTGATGCTCTGTTTATGGCGACCTCTGCTACCTGTGTTACCGGTCTTACGGTGGTCGATGTTTCGACTCAATTTAATTTGCCGGGGCAGCTTATCCTGCTTGCTTTAATTCAGATAGGCGGCATCGGCTTTATGTCTATGTCTATGCTGATTGCTCTCATTATGGGGCAGAAAATAGGTTTAAAAAGCAGGATTTTAGTCAGAGAATCGCTTAATTATCTGAGCTTATCAGGAGTAATTAATCTGGTTCATAAGGTAATTTTTTTGACCTTTGCCATTGAAGGCGCCGGAGCTCTTTTGCTCACTCTAGCCGCTCTGCGTTATTTCCCTTGGCCGAAGGCTGTGTATTTTGGTATTTTTTATTCGATTTCTTCTTTTTGCAATGCCGGGATAGATGCTTTGGGCTTATTTGATATGTTTTTGCAGGACGGTTTTATCAGTTTAATTGTGGCTGTTCTGATTATTTTAGGCGGTTTGGGATTTATGGTGTTGATTGAGTTGCTGCGTTATAGGGAAAAAAGGCATTTCTCTTTACATAGCAGAATGGTTTTAATTGTCAGCTCGCAGCTGATTATTTGGGGCACTATTCTTTTGCTTATCTTTGAAAGCAGCAATCCGGCCACTTTAGGGCCGCTCTGCTGGCCGGAGAAGATATTGACCGCTTTTTTTCATTCTGTAACCAGCAGGACAGCCGGTTACAGCACTTTAGCTATCGGCTCAATGACTGAGGTCAGTATGTTTATTATGCTTTGCCTGATGTTTATCGGAGCATCCCCCGGGTCAACCGGCGGGGGAATCAAAACCACGACCTTTGGCATTATGATTTTGGCAGTAATGGCGACGATCAAAGGGGAAGATGATATAAATTTTCACCACCGAAGGATTTCGCGTGAAATAAGCCGGAGGGCTTTTGCTATTGCAGCTATGGTTTTAGGGATGATTATTGTGGCTACTCTCGTTCTGTGTTTAGTTGAACAGAACAGTAATTACGATTTCGTTCATATTTTATTTGAGGTTGTTTCTGCTTCGGGAACTGTCGGCTTAAGTGCAGGCATAACCTCTGGTTTGGGCCCTTGGGGCAAATGCATTATAATTTTTCTGATGTTTGTCGGCCGTTTAGGCTCGTTTACGGTAGCTCTTGCCTTAGCAGCCAGAAGACATAAGAGTACTTATCATTATCCGGAAGAGCGGATAATAGTGGGATAGGGGTGTAGGAATGAAAACGAAAACCTTTGCAGTCATAGGATTAGGCCGTTTTGGCAGCAGTGTAGCCCAAACCTTGGCCATGATGGGACATGAGGTATTGGCAGTTGATATGTCAGAGGAGCGAGTACAGGATATGAGTCAGATCGTAACTCATGCAGTTATCGGCGATGCAACTGACGAAAATTTTTTAAAGGATATAGGCATTCGCAATTTTGATGTAGTTATTACTGCTATTGGGCAGCAGGAGCAGTCTAATGTATTGGTAACGATGCAGGCCAAGGAGTTGGGGGCTAAATATGTGGTGGCCAAGGCGACGAGTGATATTTACGGGAAGATTTTAGAGAAGATAGGAGCCGACAGAGTAGTTTATCCGGAACGGGATATGGGTGAAAGGGTGGCTCATAATTTAGTGGATAATAATATTTTGGATTATATAGAATTATCGGCTGATTACAGTATTATAGAGTTTGTTGCTCCGGCTAAAATGGCGGGAAAAACCCTTAAGGAGCTTGATTTAAGGGCTCGTTTTGGAGTAACTCTGGTCGTTATTAAGCGTTCCGGTCATATTAATGCTTCACCGGGAGCTGATGATAAGATTGAGGAGAATGATGTTTTGGTTTTGATTGGTGATAATGCCAGTCTGGAAAAATTTCAGCGTCATTGATAAGGAGGAAAAATGCGTTCACTTTGTTTACATTTTTTATTGGATATGGCAGCGTTGTTCAGTTTGAGTAAATTATTTGCGGGAATAAGCTTTAGTAATGCGGCCGCTGTATTTTGGGCTGCTTTAGTTTTGGGCTTGATTAACTATTTGCTGATGCCGGTGATTAGATTTTTTACCTGGCCTTTGAATTTTCTTACTTTAGGGATTTTCCCTTTAGTCTACAATGCTTTTATCTTAATCGGGATAAGCCATTTAGTACCTGGTTTTATGGTCAGCAATTTTATAACTGCGGCATTAGGTTCAATAGTGCTGGCTTTTATCAGTTATTTGCTTAATTTATTATTTGCCTAGAGGAGGAAAAAAATGCAGTATAAATTGATTGCTATGGATATGGACGGCACTTTATTGAACAGTGACAGGCAGATCAGTGAAAGGACTAAGAAGGCTTTATTTGCAGCCAGGGATAAGGGTGTGATTATTACTCTGGCTACCGGGAGGATGTATGCTTCGGCCAAACCCTTTGCTGAAGAGTTAGCTTTAGAGGTTCCTTTGATCACTTATAATGGGGCTTTAGTTAAAAATGCTGTTACTGAGGAGGTTTATCTGCATAATCCTGTTCCTTATGAGGTTGCTTTGAGAATAGTTAAACTGGCGGAGGCTGGTGATTTTCATGTCAATCTCTATCTTCATGATAAGCTGTATGTCAAGGAAATAAACGATTATACCAGGCTTTATATGTCTATCTCGCAGATGCCGGCTCATCCGGTCGGAGTTTTAAGCCAATTTTTTACGGAAGCACCGACTAAAATTTTGGTGATTGGCGAAGCTGCTGATTTGTCTGAGCTTGCGAAAATGATCAAGCAGGAGGTCGGAGATGAAGCAGAGGTGACGAAATCTCATCCTAATTTTCTGGAGGTCATGTCGTATAAAAGCAATAAAGGCCGGGCTTTGGCTGAGTTAGCGGCTAAATGGGGGATTGCTCCAGCGGAGGTTATGGCTTTTGGTGATAATTATAATGATCTGCCGATGCTTAAATATGCCGGTTTAGGTGTGGCTATGGGCAATGCTCCGGCTGAGGTGCGGGATTTGGCCGATTTGGTGGCTGATACGAATGACCGGGAGGGCCTGGCTCAGGTGATTGAAAGGCTGGTGTTATGATGCAGGATATGGCTAAGATTGAACTGCATGTTCATTTAGACGGTTCTTTGAGACCGGAAACAGTTTTAGAACTGGCCGGGGAGCGTAAGCTTGCTTTGCCTTCTTATGACTTGACTGCTTTGACCGATTGTTTAAAGGCTCCGGTCAATTGTGTAAGCCTGGAGGATTATCTGCAAAGGTTCAGGCTGCCGTTAGATATTTTGCAGGATGAAGAGTCTCTGGAAAGATGTGCTTATGAGTTAGGCGAGGATTTAGCCAGAGAGCAGGTGATTTATGCTGAGATAAGATATGCCCCGCTGCTGCATATTAAAAGAAATCTTAAGCCGAAAAAGGTCGTTGCGGCAGTTCTGCGTGGTTTAGAGCGGGCCAGGGCAGATTATGGCCTGCATTTTGGCGTGCTGCTTTGCTGTATGCGCAGTGGAGATGCGGCTGTCAATAAGGATGTTGTGCGGCTGGCGGGAGATTTTTACGGCGGCGGAGTTGTGGGCCTTGATTTGGCCGGAGATGAATTTCATTTTCCGGTTTGGCAGCAGAAAGAAGTTTTTTCCTTTGCTCAAGGCGCTTCTTTGCCTTATACCATTCATGCCGGAGAGGCGGCTGGAGCAGACAGCATTTGGGCCGCGGTAAAGCTGGGAGCTTCCCGTATCGGTCATGGAGTCAGAGCCTGTGAAGACCGGGAGCTTGTAGAGTTTTTAAATAAAGAAGCTATAGCCTTGGAAATGTGCCTTACCAGCAATTTGCAGACTAAAGCAGTAACAAAACTGGCAGAACACCCTTTAGACAGATATTATCGTGCCGGTCTTAAGGTAACGGTAAATACTGATAACCGCACTGTATCAGGGACTGATTTAAGTAAAGAATACGCTTTGATTCAAGAAGCCTTTCATTGGGAAAGTCATGATTTTGCAGCAGTTAATAAAAATGCCCTAGCGGCTTCTTTTGCAGACTCTGATACTAAAGCAAGGTTAAGGGAAATTATAGGAAATTAAACCAAAGACATTAAAAAATTCTTTTTTGGCAGGAAGAAATGAGGAGCAAGTCGAAACAAATAACTAAGGAAAATAAAATGAGGAGGGAACGATTTTGGAACTATCAACACCAATAGGGATTGTACTGGCATTAATTGGAGTTGGTGTGGGAATGGTTATAAAGGGTGCAAGCCTTACTGCATTAATTAATCCGGCGGCATTCCTGATTATTATAGTAGGGGCAATTGCCTGTGTATTTAATGCCTTTCCTTTAGAACACGTTTTAAAAATAGGAGGAATAGTAAAAAAATTAATATTTAAGCCAGTGCTTCCTCCTAAGGAAGACTTAATAATGCTTTTCATAGATTTGGCTCAGGTTGCCAGACGTGATGGACTTCTTGCTTTGGAAAGCAGGCTGAATCAATTTGAAGATCCCTTTATGGTGACTGGTTTAAGTATGATTATTGACGGGATGGATCCTGAACTGGTTTATGACGTTCTGGCGGCTGATATCAGCGGCATGGAAGAGAGACATCGTGACGGAGCTGCTATTTTAACTCAGGCTGGTACATATGCTCCGTGTCTTGGGGTACTGGGGGCCGTAATTGGACTGATTGCTGCTTTGGGTAATTTAACTGATATTGAAAAATTAGGGCACTCTATTGCAGCTGCGTTTGTGGCTACTATGCTGGGGATATTTACCGGTTATGTAGTTTGTCTGCCGTTTGCCAATAAATTAAAATTTATTTCTAAACAAGAGGCTGATATAAAGAAAATGATGCTGGAAGGGATACTTTCATTGCAGGCCGGGACTTCAGCTACTGGTATTAAAAATAAAATGCTGGTTTTTCTTTCTCAGGCTGAAAGAGATAAAATGAAATCAAAATTAGGTGATCTGTAATGGCCAGAAAACATAAGAAAGAGCATCATGAAGAGCATATTGATGAAAGCTGGTTGATTCCTTATGCTGACTTGCTGACCTTGCTGTTGGCTTTGTTCATCGTTTTATTTGCCTCTTCGCAGGTTGATTCGCAGAAGTTTGCCTCTATGGCGGCTTCCTTTAATTCTGCTTTAGGCGGCGGAGGCGGACCGGCGGGACTTGCTATTTTAGACGGGGGCAATTCTATGATGGCGCCTTATAATAAATCTGATGACCAGGGCGTGCGGGAAATGCAGGAGCTGCAAAATGAGTGGGGAGAACGTTCTGAAACAGCAGCCTTAAAGAAAGCTCAAAAGGATTTGAATGGCTATATCAGTAAGAGCGGTTTAAATGGAAAATTGAGTACTAATTTAGGACAGGATGGTTTGTTGATCCGTATCAGTGAATCGGCTCTGTTTCCTTCAGGAAGTGCAGAGCTGATACCTGAGGCTAAGCTTATAGGCAAGGAGCTAGCCAAGCTTTTGGAGGGCAGAGAGCAGGATATTGTGATAGCTGGTCATACGGATAATCTTCCTATTGCCAACAATGTTTATCCTTCCAACTGGGAATTAAGCACTATGCGGGCGATTAATTTTATGAAATATATGCTGACTCAGGGGAAATTAAGACCGGATAAGTTAAGGGTTGTCGGACAGGGGGAATATAGTCCTATTGCTTCTAATCTTACAGAAGAAGGAAGAGCTAAGAATAGAAGGGTAGAGATTTTGATTATGCGTGTTTATAAAGGTACAGACAAAAATATTATTGATGAAGCTAATAATCTGAAAAAGAACTAAAGACTGCTGGTCTATTGACCGTTCAGCAATTAAAGGAAACTGGTAAATTATCAGATGAAGAAATTAAGGCTCTTCA
>JBJDXG010000312.1:0-2157 GCA_051866555.1 bacterium
TCCATTATTTTTCCTCCTCTTAAATTTTTTCTATTTATAATAAAGGAAATCCTCTTAATAAAAAAGAAAAATTTACTTATTAAATGGCTAAAGGGGATGTGTAAACTGAGCTATATTGATCTTCATGTACATACTACGGCTTCTGACGGAACCTTAACTCCAGGTGAAGTAGTTTCTCTAGCTCAAAAGAAAGGCTTAACAGCTATTGCAATTACTGATCATGATACTGTTTGGGGGATTGAGGAAGCTTTGGCAGCGGGGAAAAAAACTGGAGTTGAAATTGTTCCCGGGATAGAATTAAGCGTTGCTTATGAGAAGGAAATGCATATTTTAGGGTATTATATAGATTATAAAAATTTATTTCTGCAAAATAAAATTAAAAAATTAGAGCAGTTTCGTTTACAGCGTAATCCGCTGATTATAAAGAAGTTAAATCTTTTAGGTCTTGAAATAGAGCTTGGGGAGGTTGAAGAAATAGTATCCGGTAATATTATGGGAAGACCACATATTGCTCAGGTTATGCTGAAGAAAGGGTATGTAAATACTGTTAATGATGCTTTTGCCAAGTATTTAGCCGAGGGAAAACCTGCTTATGTAGAAAAGAAAAGAATATCCATTCAGGAGGCTATTGCAACCATTCATTCAGCAGGCGGCTGTGCAGTTCTTGCCCATCCTAAATATTTGGGATTATCTAAAGAAAAATTAGACCTGCTCTTGGATGAATTGATAAGCTATGGTTTGGATGGCATGGAGGTTTACTATGGAGGTCATTCTTTGAGTGAACAAATCTGCTATAAAGATTTAGCTGTTAAGAAAGGCTTAATTATGACTGGCGGCAGTGACTTTCACGGAGCTTCTAAGCCTGAGATAAAATTAGGGCAGGGAATAAATAAAGCAAGATTTAATTTGAATTTATTAGATTCATTGAAAAGCTTTGCAATTGACAAAGAGCGAATTTTCAGTTAATATTATTAAATATATAGGAATAGTAAGTATTGTGGAGAAGGGGGTTATATATATGCGTAATATTTTGCTTAAGGCAGAAGAAAAACATATTTTGACTAAAGATGAGTTAATAGCTCTGTTAGAAAGCGAAGCTTATGATGAGGAAATATTTTCAGCAGCAGACCGAGTACGGAAAAAATACGTGGGTGATGAAGTCCATTTACGTGGTCTGATAGAATTTTCGAATATATGTAAAAGAAATTGCTTTTATTGCGGCCTGCGGGCTGAAAACAGCAAAATTAAAAGGTATCGTTTAAGTACAGAGGAAATTATTGACTTTGCTGAGAAGGCACATGGCTATGGTTATCAAACTGTAGTTTTGCAGTCAGGAGAGGATGACTTTTTCAATCAAGAAAGAATGGTTGAGATTATAAAGGCTTTAAAGCAGTTTGATTTAGCTGTAACTTTATCCTTAGGTGAAAAGAGCAGAGAAGAATATGCTGCTTATAAAGAGGCCGGAGCAGACAGGTATTTGCTGCGCATTGAGACAACTGATCCGGTACTTTATAAAAAACTGCATCCTAAAATGGATTTGAATAATCGTTATCGCTGCCTGAAGGATATAAAAGAATTAGGCTATGAAGTGGGAACTGGTTCTTTAGTAGGACTGCCGGAGCAAAAAATAGAGTCAATAGCCGAGGATATCTTATTTTTTAAAAGTATAGATGCTGATATGGTTGGTTTAGGACCATTTATACCTAATGAAGATACCCCTTTAAAGGATGCTTTAGGCGGAACATTCAATTTAAGCCGAAAGGTGATGGCTTTGGTTCGTCTGCTTTTACCGGACAGTAATATTCCGGCTACTACAGCTATGGAAGCGCTGAATGGCAATGGAAGAGTTTTGGCTTTGCAGAGTGGGGCCAATGTAGTAATGCCTAATGTTACAGAAGGGGATTATAGAAAATTATATTTGCTTTATCCAGGAAAAATTTGTTTAAATGATACTCCGGCTCATTGCCGAGGCTGTATTACTGGAAAAATAGAAAGAATAGGTCGTAAAGTTGCACAAGATAAGGGGTTTAGAAAAAAATCATAAAAAGGTGTTGACAAAGAAGAGTTAAATATGGTATTATATAAAAGCCGTTGAGAGACGACAGTGGTCTTTGAAAACTAAACAGTAAGTGAAATATAAGTGAAAGAAATTGAGTC
>JBJDXG010000313.1:0-2154 GCA_051866555.1 bacterium
ATAATATGGAAATCGTTCAGGCGATTATTGAGGCGGCTAATGAAGAGCAGTCTCCGGTAATCCTGCAGGCCAGTCAGGGCGCTATCAAGTATGCCGGAATAGAATATATTACGGCGATGGTTAAGACAGCAGCTCAGAGTGCCAAGGTTCCGGTTGCTCTGCATTTGGATCATGGCACCAGCTTTGAACAAATCGTTGCTTGTGTGCGCTATGGCTTTTCTTCTGTAATGATCGATGCTTCCAAGCTGCCGCTGGAAGAAAATATTGCTATGGTCAACAAAGTAATCGAAGTAGCGAAAAAGGGTGCCGGTCTTTCGGTGGAAGCTGAATTAGGCAAGATTGGCGGTACTGAGGATGATATCAGTGTCAGCGAAAGAGAAGCCTTGATGACTTTGCCGGAGGAAGCAGTTAAATTTGTGGAAAGCACTGATCTTGATGCTTTGGCTGTTGCTATCGGTACAGCTCATGGCCCTTATAAGGGAACTCCAAAGCTGGACTTTGATCGTTTGGATAAAATCAATCAGGCAGTAAGCGTTCCGCTTGTTCTGCACGGAGCTTCAGGAGTGCCTGATGAAGCTATTACCAAGGCGGTAAGCCTGGGAATCTGTAAGGTAAATATTGATACTCAATTAAGACAGGCCTTTGTCGGCGGGGTAAGAAAAATATTAGCTGAGAAGCCGAATGAAATCGATCCGCGCAAGGTACTGGCTCCGGCCAGAGAAGCTATGAAGGCGGTTGTGAAGGATAAAATGCGCTTGTTTGGCTGTGCAGGCAAAGCTTAATTAAGGGGGCAGCTTTTGATGAAATTTTTTATTGATACTGCCAACTTTGCGGAGATCAAAGAAGCAGCCAGCTTAGGCATAATATCCGGTGTAACGACTAATCCTTCCCTGATTGCTAAGGAGGGCAGAGATTTTCATCAGGTCATTAAAGAAATCAGCACAGTGGTCGATGGACCAATCAGTGCGGAGGTTATCAGTGAAAAGGCGGAGGATATGGTGGCTGAGGGCAGAGTTTTATCTCAGCTGGCACCGCAGGTAGTAATCAAGGTGCCGATGACTAAGGAAGGCTTAAAGGCAACCAATATATTCCGCAGTGAAGGGATAAAAACTAATGTAACTTTGATTTTTTCAGCGATGCAGGCTCTTTTGGCAGCTCGTGCCGGAGCAACCTATGTCAGCCCTTTTGTGGGCCGTCTTGATGATATCAGTACAGACGGTATCAGGCTGATAGAGGATATCAGCGATATTTTTGCTATTCATAACCTGCCGACCGAGATAATAGCAGCCAGCATCCGTCATCCAATGCATGTATTCCAGGCAGCCAAAGCCGGCTCTCATATTGCGACTGTACCTTTTAAGGTGCTGAATCAAATGCTGGAGCATCCTTTGACCTCTGCCGGAATTGAAAAATTTTTAGCTGATTGGCAGAAAAGAAAATAATAGGTGAAATAAGGAGACTTAGAATATGGAAAAGACCATGACAAGAACTTTATCTTTGGAACTGGCTCGGGTAACTGAAGCAGCAGCTATCTGCTCTGCCCGCTGGATGGGCAAGGGGAAAAAGGAAGAGGCTGACGGTGCTGCCGTTGATGCTATGAGAAAGGCATTTGACCATATTAATATTGATGGTACGGTAGTTATCGGAGAGGGTGAACTTGATGAAGCGCCAATGCTGTATATTGGTGAAAAAATCGGCTGCGGCGGCGACTGCAAGGTGGATATCGCAGTTGACCCGGTAGAAGGGACTGACCTGGTAGCCAAAGGACAGCCTAACTCCATTGCCGTTGTAGCCATTGGCCCAACCGGGGCTTTCCTGCACGCTCCTGATATGTATATGGAAAAATTGGCAGTAGGTCCTAGTGCTGCCGGACATATTGACATCACTAAAACGCCTACTGAAAATTTAAAGGCGATTGCCAAGGCTTCCGGCAAGGAAGTAGAGGACTTGACAGTAGTTATCTTAGACCGGGAAAGACATGAAAAGCTGATTGCTGAGGTGAGAGCTGCCGGAGCCAGAATCAAGCTGATAGAGGCCGGAGATGTAGCTCCTGCTGTTGCTACCGGTTTCCCTGAAAGCGGTATTGATGTGGTTATGGGCATAGGCGGAGCACCGGAAGGTGTTCTGGCAGCAGCGGCTCTGCGCTGTGTCGGC
>JBJDXG010000314.1:0-9343 GCA_051866555.1 bacterium
TATTTATAATTATAAGCATCCTTTAGCTGCCAGTAGTCATATCTTAAGCCCAAATACAAATCTGTTCTGTCATTTAATAAATGCTTGTCCTGAATATAAAAGGAATGAGTTTCCGTCTGTCCGCCAGTTAATTTTTTATCCTCAGAATTAGGTCCATCAAATATATCATCTGCTTTCTCTCTTTTATAAACATAGCCAAAGGTCAACAGATCTCTTTCACTTAATTTATAATTATACTGTAAATCAAACTGTTTACTGCTGGCCTTCTCAGAGGCATCCTTACTGTTAAATACAGACCAGCCATCCCAATCATTTCGACTAAAAGCTGCCCTTAAGTAATTCTTAGCATCAAATTGATTTTCATAAGCCAGACTTATACGGTCTTGATCAACACTGCCCGCATTGGGACTTTTTTCATAAAAATAATCATGATTGCTTTTATCCGCAGTAACAGCCAATTTGCTCCTATCATCAAAATGATATACCAGCTTGGTACCGTAATTTTCCCTTTCCATACCGTTTTTTCCGTCAGTTTCTCTCGTTGTCACATAGCCATCTATTTTTATTTTTTGCACATCAAGAAAATAATCTAAAGAGCCTGCACTGCCGGAAGCAGAAACCGCACCTGATCTGGTTCCCATCTCGCCAACCGAAGTATGAATTGTTACTGCCTCTTCCGGTTTGCTTTTAGTTATTACATTGATAACCCCACCCATAGCATTAGAACCGTATAAAACAGAAGCAGAGCCTTTGATTACTTCTATTCTTTCAATATTCTCTACCGGAATATTAGAAAAATCAACCGAACCGGAATAACCGTTATTAATCGGCTGACCGTCAACTAAAAACGCAACATAGCCTTTTCCTATAAATCCACGCATACTGATAACTTCTGAATTATTATCTCCAATCAGTCCCTTAGCATTACGAATATAAACCCCCGGCAAAGTTTTCAAAGCATCGCTAAGCATACGCACATGCCTTTTCTCCAGATCTTCCCTGGTTATTACTTCAACAGAGGAAGGAACATCCTTAAGCTTAGTCTGAGTCTTCGTTGCCGTTACTACCACCTTATCCAATTCAAATTCTATCTCATCCTCCGCTTGGGCAATTCCGCTGCTCAGCACTATTAGGGCTAAAGCCAGCAAAATAATCATATTTTTTCTTCCACACCGATACATAGAACTCTCCCCTCCCTATCTCTTCCAGATATGTACTTGATATTTGCCTAAAACGGAAATATTATCTTCCAGTAAAACAGGTATTTCCAAACCGGCAATGTAACGACCGTCAGCAGAAATATCGGCTGCAATTATCGGTCCTTTCTTAGCAGAATGAAATTCCTTTACCAAACTCGCCTGCTTTTCGTCAATTTTCAGCAGATAAACGCCATGCACACCCGAATCCTTAGTAGCACAATTATTAGCTACCGAACAAACCATATACCGTCCATCCCGTGAAAATCGCTGCTCATTTAATAAACCGCCTCCTCTCCATTTCCATAACAGATTGCCTTTTAAGTCATAAGCAAAAACGGTATTACTATTGGGATGCTCCAATGCAAGATCCGGTCTTCCTTTGCCTAAGTCAGAGGTATTGCTTGTACTGAAAATAACTTGTCCATTCACAAAGTAGCACTTTCGCCCGCTGGCATGCAGTAAAACTTCATTGATTTTTTTCGGAACAGTTAATCTTTTCTGCCAGATAAGCTGTCCCCTGTTATCCAATAAATAAGCTGTTCCGTCATTACTGAACACACCTATTCTCTGTGCATCATCAGTAATATTTATGTTATGCCATATAATTGCATTGTTGAATAGTTTATCGGTCGGAAAGAAAACTTCCTTTCCGAGCTTTCCTGTTTTACCGTCTAAAATATAAACTGACCCAAGCCTATATTTAGTATTTTGGACAGAATTCAAGCCATTCGTATTCACTACCAATTTTTCTCCCTTATTATCTACAGCTAGAAGATAGCTGCTGACATCCATAGTTCCGGTCTTGGGAAAACGCCATAATTCCCGGCCGCTCACCGCATCCAGGCAATAAACAATAGTATTGTATTCATAATTTCTCTGCTTAAAAATGCGTCCTCCGATAAAATAAAGATGACCTTTTGAGTCCAGCTTAATATCGTTGACAGAAGAATAGCTCTTAGAAGCTAAATTATACCCCAACAGATCAGCTGTTTTTTTCTGCCAGATTTTCCTGCCGTCAGCTAAAGAATAGCAATATAAAAAGCCATCAGGACTTTGTTCCCCTACATAAAGATATTTGCTGTCCGGAGAATACTCTGCCACCGTAAAACGACCTATTCCCAAGTCCTTTGCATAAGCAATTTTCTGTTTTTTTACATCAATAATATGAAGCTGTCCATCACTGGAAGATGAAACCGTCAAATATTGTCCGTCAGGTGAAAACCGTAATAAGCCTAACGGCTGCTGCAAAGTATCAATGGACTTTATAGTTTTTTCCCTCCAAGCTTGCTCCAGGTTAATGCTGCATGCATCATTCTGCCGCGATTCCTGACAGCCTGTTAGTACAAATATAAACAAAATTAAACTAAAAAAAGATATTTTTCTCAGCATTTATCTATTCCTCGCTATAGTTTGTGATATTTATTACATTGTAACATATCTTTTAAGAAAATTATGCCGAATTAAATCATTAATATCTAAAATTGTCAATAACAATTCTTTTTCTTAACTATAAAAAAACCGACAGTTCTTCACTGTCGGTTTAATAATTAAAAATTTTAACTAAAACATCAACTAAATATACCAATCAATATTTAAATCATAATTTTTTTAGATTAAAAACAATCGGCACTGTCGTATAGCAGATAAGAGGCTGACCACTGCCTTTCTCCTTAGCCGGAACAAAACGCCATTTATGTACCGCATTCACGGCTGCTTGGTCCAATTGACTGTGTCCTGAAGACTGCTGCACCGTAACTGAACCACAGCGTCCATTAGTCAATACCTGAATTCTCACTACCACTCTGCCGGTTAAGCCTTTTTCCCTCGCTTCAGATGGATATACAGGTTCAGTACGAGATAACAATTGCGGTGGCTGATAGCCTTTACTGCCGGAACCATTGCCTGAACCCATACCGTTTCCTGAACCACTTCCAGATCCATTGCCGGAGCCCATACCATTACCAGAACCGCTCCCAGACCCATTGCCGGAGCCATTACCCGTTCCTATACCATTTCCCGAACCAGTTACTTTTTCTCCATCACCTGTTCTAGCTGGCTTTGCACTGATTGATTTTAGTTCTTCAGAACGCTGAACGGTCTGTTTAGTTGGCTTAGTTTTTACTGCACTTTCCACTTTAGGCACACTTGACACAATCTTTGGTTTAACCTCATTTTTAGGTGCTGAAACAGGTTCAGCTTTAACCTTTTGCGGACTGCCTCCCCCGCCGCCTCCTCCTTGTTGCTCAGCAGTCTGGCCTAAAGCAACCATCTCTAATTCAATAATTTGTTTTTCAGGCAAAGCTTTAGCTTCAACCCGCAAAAAAGATAAGAAAAACGGTACTAAAAGCAAATGCAAGACTACTGAACAGAAAAAAAATCTTTTCATTTATTTAACTCCTAATCTGTAGCAATCGCCATTTTATTAATTCCATTTGATTTCAAGTTGTCTAAGACCTTAACAACCTGCCCATGAACTGCTTTTTTATCTGCATTAATAATCACTGCCAGCTGGTTTTTATCCAGCTGCTCTGCTTTCAATCGGCGAACTAAAAGGTCTAAAGGCATTTTTTCTTTATTGAAATAAACCTCATTTTCTGCTGTAATCGTCACTACTACATTTTGGGTCATCTGCTGCTCCTTAGCCGCTGCCTGAGGTAAATTTACAATAATCCCTTTCTGCTCAACCATAGAAAGCATACTAATCATAAAAAAAACTAACAGAAAAAACATAATATCAATCATAGGAATAATCATTAACTGTGGCTTTTTCTGCTGCCGATAATCCTGTAATTTCATCTTTTCCTCCTTAACGCAAAAAACTCAAGCTTTTAGCTGCTACTTTTTCCATTTCAGTAATATAGCTGTCTACTTTATTATTCAAATAAGTATAAGACAACAGAGCAATAATAGCAACCGCTAAACCTGTAGCTGTCGCTATTAAGGCTTCTGCTACACCACCTGTAATAGCAAAGGGCTTACCGCTGCTCACATCCAAGACACTAAAAGAACCAATCATACCCACAACTGTCCCTAATAACCCCAGCAATGGCGCCATCGTTACAATAGTATCAAGATAGCCAATATTACTCTTCAGCATATGAATTTGATTGACTGCCATCTCCTGCATCCCTTCTTTAGCTATTTCATAAGAAATTGCCCTTCCCTCTATACCAGCTTTAACAATTTGCCCCAGCATACCCGATTTGGTTAAAATACCTTCTGCCCCTTGATAGTCCTTTTCTCTTAAAAATGGTATTACCCGCTTTAAAAAATCATCCCCGGCCAACATACTTTTACGATAAAAGCATATCCTTTCTAAAAGAATTGCCACTACAAAAATAGAAGCCAGCACCAAAGGATACATAACTAAACCGCCTTTAAAAAATAACTCAACTGCTCTTTCCATAAAACTCCATCCTTTCTCAAATAAAAAAAGCCATGAAGTTTAACCTCTGCTTCTTGCAGATAATTAACCTTCATGGCTAAATTAGTTATTATTATTTTACTTCAAAAAATCTTAACCGTCAAGAAAAATTATTTCGTCAATTCCTTTGCCGCTTCATTTTTCGGGTCAAGCTTCAAAACCTTTTCAGCATAAGCCTTGCAGTTTTTCTTGTCACCCATTTGTTTATAAGCATTGCTGATTGACAGCAAAGCAGGAATATTGTCCGGAGCTATTTTAATGATATTATTCCATTGATTAATAGCTTCCTTATAATCTTTCTCAGCATAAGCAATCTGCCCCAAATAAGCATAAGCAGGAACAGCCTGATCATCTAATTTCACAACTTCTCCAAAAGCCTCTTTAGCAGCTTTTAGGTTATCTCCCTGTAAATAAATCAAGGCTGCCATCCATTGATAATTAGGATCTTTAGCATTTAAAGCCTGAATATCCTTTGCTGATTTAAATGCGAGGTCATTTTTCTTTAAATATAGATAGGTTTGAGCCAGAGCCTGATGAGCTGAAGGATTTTTCGGTTCCAGAGAAACCATTTTCTTAGCTTGCCCTTCAGCAAGATCACTTTTACCAACCACTAAATAAAGCTTTGTCATCTGCCAGTTTGAATTTAAATCATTTGGAGCAATAGACAAAGCTGCTTTGCCTTGAGCAATCGCTTTATCGTTTTGCTGAATGTCCAGATAGAACTGCGCTAAACGCCAATTGATTTCCAAATCCTTAGGAGCTAAAGATAAAGCCTTTTTAAAATTCTTTTCAGCCTCAGCATTGTTCTTCTGTACAGCCTGAATTTCTCCTAAATTATAATAACCATCAGGATTTTTAGGATTAGCCTTAATGGCTGATTCACAAGCCTGCTGAGCTTCTTTTATCTTGCCCTGCACACCATAAACAACCACTTTCTTTAAATAAATAATATCCTGACCGGTCTTGCCTAAAGCTAAAGCCTGGTCATAAGCCTTTAAGGCTCCATCAACATTGCGTTCTGCCAAATATTTGTCACCTTGTTTAATCAGCTCAATCTGCTTAGCAGAAAAGTTATCTGCTGCTAGAGCCATAACAGCATAACTCAGTACCAAACATATCACTGCCAAAAATATTCTGATTGATTTTTTTTGCATGAATCTATCCTCCTAAAATTAAGTTTACATTTAACTATACGACTTATCTAAAAAATTTCCTGCTTTATTTTAAGATTTCGAATCCAGATTATAGACTAAAGCCGCCAGAATCCAAAAAAAGACTGTAAACTGCGGAGCAACTAAAGTTGCATCAACACAGCCATGAATTAAAATGCCCAGCAGTCCAACCAGAATCGCCAGCGACAGGCTGGCAATCTTCGCATTGCCGGATATACTGTAGCAGCGGTAAGCCCGCCAAAGTATCTGACCATAAAATAAACTGGTAGCTAAAAACCCGAGAATTCCAGTTTCCGAAAGGACATGCAGATAAGTGTTATGCGCATGAAATACCACAAAAGGCTTTACCGGCAAATAATGAGCCAAAGCGCTGGAAAAATTACCGGGACCTACCCCCAAGAGCCAGTTATTCTGAATTATTTTCCATGAACCCTCCCAAATCTGCAGCCGATATAAGCTGCTCATATCCTCCGTAAACAGCTGTAAACTCATTCTCTCAGCAATCTGACCTGAAGCAGGCAAAATGATTAAAACCAGAATTACCAGAACGAATAAAAGATTCCTCTTTTTACGATAGAAAATAAACAAGGCCAGCAGACTAAGAAACATCGCCAGCCAGGCTCCGCGGGAAAAAGTAAAAAAAAGGCAAAGATAGCTGACAATCAGAACAGCAAAATACAACAGATTATGCCAGCGAAAAGCAGTGCATACCTTGCCCAGAGTTAAGCTGATAATAATTACCAGATAGCTGCCTAAAACATTCGGATTATACAAGGTTGAAAATACCCGCTTGTTGATCTCTCCATAAACATTTTTGTCCAACCAGGCCATCTGAGTCCCATCATTCAGAAAAAAATACTGTCCAAGTCCATACAAAGCAACTATACAGCCGGCCAAAATCAATAAATCTATTGCTTTAGAACAATATTTCCCTGTTAAATAAACTCTGACTAAAAGATAAAGAATGATCTGCAAACTAAACAGAAGTCCGCCAATAAAGGTGACTATGAGATTGCCTGATAAAATAGCCGACAGCCAAAAAACACCCGTTACAAGCCATAAAGCCCAGTCATTAACAAAAATTTGTCCCAGCTCTCTGCCTTCCCCTTTTTGCAGAGCTAAAATAAAAGAGCAAAAAACAAGAATATAGCCGCCAATCGGCCAAATCGCCAACATAAAAATAGCTAAAAGCAATAAAAACAGAACCGGCTGTCGCATCTCTTCAAACCTCTCTACATGCTTTTTTTCCGCAGCAAAGCTATAAATAAAATAAAAATACTGCTTAAAACAATAGTTCCGCCTGGTTTTAAATCACCATAATAAGATAATGATAAACCTATTATAACAGCAAATAAAGAAAAAGCAATGGCATAAATTACTGTCTGACGATAACTACCGGCAACCTGAAAGGCTGCTGCTACCGGCAAGACCAAAAGAGAAGAAATCATCAGCGTACCTACCGTTCTGGCAGAAATAGCAATAGTTATCGCTACTAAAAGCATAAACAAAAAGCTCAGCTTTTCAACTTTTACCCCGGCTAAATGAGCCGCTTCACCATCAAAAACCAGATAGAAAAGCTGATAATAATGCCTCCAGAAAACCAGAATAATGGCCAAACAAAGCCCTGCCATTAAATAAAATTCCAAATCCGAAATAGCTACAATACTGCCAAAAAGAAAGCTGTTAAAATTAGCAGCATTGCTGACAAAATCAGAAAGGATAGCTGCTGTTCCCACCGCAGCCGAAGTCAGAACTACCAACCCTATTTCCTGATAAGAAGAAAAATAACGTTTAATCACCTCTAAGCTGCAAACAGCAAAGCAAGCTGCCAAAATAGAACCGATAATGGGGTTAAAGCCTAAAACAAGGCCTAAGGCAATTCCGGCTAGGGAACTGTGGGCCAAGGTATCTCCCACTAAAGAAAATCTTTTTAAAACTATAATAATCCCCATACAAGGCGCAGTTACAGCAATTAGGATTCCCACCAAAAACGCTCTCTGCATAAATTGATACTGTAGTATTTCCAAACCGTAATCCCCCTATTTTTTCCGATAAACCAGCTGTCCTGCAGCAATTTCAACCGCAGGCAAATTACTAAAATTCAGCCAATTATGAGCTATCAGCAATATAGTTATCTTTTTTTCGGCATTAAGCTTCTGCAATAGAGCAGCTAAAGCATCTGCATTTTTCTTATCCAGTCCAACATTAGGCTCATCAAGCAGTAAGAGCTCCGGCTCTGAAATAAGCGTTCTGGCAATAAAAACTCTTTGCTGCTGACCACCGGAAAGTTTGCCCAAAAGCTTTTTTTCTTCTCCCAAGAGACCTACCAGCTCAAGAGCTTCAGCAATTTTCCTGCGGTCCTTACCGGTAAGCACCTTCCACTTCTTTTTTTGACAGATAATATGTGCCGCCAGTATCTCCTCTACTGTAGCCGGGAAGTTAAAATTAAAGCTGGTAGCTTTCTGAGATAAATAACCAATTTTCTCCCAATTACTGAAACGGTTTATATCCTCACCCCAAAGTGATATACAGCCCTGCTGCGCCTTTAAAAGTCCGACCAAGAGCTTTAAAAAGGTGCTTTTCCCCGTTCCGTTAGAACCGGTAAGCAAATAAAAATCTCCTTTTTTTAAACTAAAATCAGCTTTTTCTAAAATTTTTTTCCCCTCGTAAGCAAAAGAAAGATTTTTAACAGAAACAATTTCATTCATAGCTACTGCAATGCCGCCTTTATTTTTTTCAAATTATCCCTCATGACTGCAAAATATTCCTTCCCTTCATTCTGCTCTTCTTGACTGAGTCCCTCCAAGGTATTTAAAATTTCTACCTTACAGCCGGCTTCCTGAGCTAAGCTGGCTGTCAATTTAGGACTTACCAGCTCTTCTCCAAAAATAATCTTTATCCGATTAGCCTTTATAAAGTCTATGATTTCCTTTATATGCTTAGGATTAGGCTCACTCTCTGCTGAAAGCCCCTGAATCGCTATCTGCTTTAAGCCATAAGCTTTACAAAGATAACCAAAGGCCTGATGTGCAACGATCAGCTCCTTCTTTTGACATAAGGCTAACCCTTCCTTATATTCCTCATCAAGCTTCTCTAATAAAGCTTTATTTTCAGCATAATTTTGTTCATATTGCTTTGCATTGGCCGGGTCAATCTGACAAAGTGCCTCTTTGATCTTTTTCATCTGCTCAGCCGCCAATAAAGGATTAAGCCAGATATGCGGGTCAAGCCCATCTGCCGATAAACCGGCCGCCGTTTCTACACACTGAGGCTTTTTCCCCTGTAAAGAATTAATAACCTTATCTGCCCATTGCTCCATATTTAACCCATTATAAACAAACAGATCTGCATTATTCAAATTTACAATATCCTTAGTAGTCGGCTCCCATTCATGCGGCTCTACACCTACGGGAACCATATTAATTACTTCTGCTTTATCCCCGGCTATTTTCTTACTGAAATCATACAGCGGATAAAAGCTGGTGTAAATAACCAATTTATCTTCTGCTGCTTTCTCGGCCGGAGAATTACTGCAGCCACTCAAACTA
>JBJDXG010000315.1:0-9337 GCA_051866555.1 bacterium
ATCTTACTCCTGATTCATTTAGTGATGGAGGCAGGTTCAATAATTTTGATAAAGCTTTATATCAGGCGGAAAAGATGGTCAAGGATGGAGCGGATATCATTGATATTGGCGGGGAATCGACCAGACCGGGCTATGAAAAAATTTCTGATGAAGAGGAAATCGCCAGAATTTCTCCGGTGCTTGAGGCTTTGGCTAAGGAATTGGCGGTGCCTATTTCGGTTGATACCTATAAGTCAGGGGTAGCTAAGGCTGCTTTGGAATTAGGTGCTGATATGCTTAACGATATATGGGGGCTTTTGGCTGACCCGGCTTTGGCTGACCTGGCAGCCGAATATAAGGTGCCAATTATTTTAATGCATAATCAAGATGGCACGCAGTATGACTCAATGATGGATGATATCTTGACTTCGCTGCGCAAAAGCATTGCTATTGCTAAAAATGCCGGTGTTCCTGACGATATGATCATTCTTGACCCGGGTATCGGCTTTGGCAAGGATGTGGCTCAAAATATTGCTACCATGCGTCATTTAGAGGATTTTAAAACCTTGGGCTATCCTATTCTGCTTGGCACCTCAAGAAAATCCTTAATTGGCAAGACCTTGGATTTGCCGGCTAATGAAAGAATAGAAGGCACAGGGGCAACGGTTGCTTTGGGCATTGCTAAAGGAGCGGCTGATATAATCAGAGTTCATGATGTTAAAGAGATGGCTCGTGTTGCTAAAATGACTGATGCGATGGTGCGCTGAGATGGATCATATTTATTTAAAGGGTATGAGCTTTTTTGCTTACCATGGGGCCTTTGCTGAGGAAAAAAAACTGGGACAAAGATTTATTCTGGATTTAAGTCTGGGCCTCAATTTGCAGCAGGCAGGAGAAACCGATGACCTGACTAAGACTGTGCATTATGGTGAGGTTTATGAGCTGGTAAAAAGCATTATGAGTGAAAAAAGCTATGACCTGATTGAAGCGGTTGCTGAAAAAATAGCTCAGGAAATTTTGGCTGATTTTCCTTTAGTGCAGGAGGTTAATATCCTTTTGAAAAAACCGGAGGTCCCTATTCCCGGGATTTTAGATTATGCGGCAATTGAGATTAAAAGAAAGCGCGGGCAGAAGGCTTATCTCGGCCTGGGGACTAATATGGGTGATAAAGAGGAACAAATTAAGCAGGCGGTGGCTTATTTGGCTGATGAACCAGGGATTAAGGTCTTGAGAAGAGCCAATTTATATGCTACAGCTCCGGTCGGTTATACTGACCAGGACTGGTTTTTGAATACAGCAGTCGAAATTGAGACTACTCTTAGCCCGGAAGAACTGCTGAAGGCTGTTAACCGCATTGAGCTTAAGCAGTCAAGGGTGCGTCTTATCCGCTGGGGTCCGCGTACTCTGGATATCGATATTTTGCTGTACGGGGCAGAAAGAGTTGCTTTGCCGCATTTGGAGATTCCTCATATCCGCTTGGCGGAAAGAGCCTTTGTTTTATATCCTTTGGCTGAGCTTATCCCTGATTATGTGCATCCTATATCCGGGAGAACTGTTCAGGAGCTGAAGGATAGCTTAGGCGAGGAGCAGGAAATCAAAATTTATCAGGAAAAAAGATAGACGAATCGATTATTTTATTTTATAATAAATGCAGACGGGATTCTTGTGAACCTGTACTGAGTTTTAGTTAAAAATTTAATAGAGAAAAAGCCGCTTGGATCTGACAGAAGACCGAGACGGGAGGTTAAGGATGTTAAGCCTTCTTGATTACTGCTGTCAGGAGGGCTTTTTTTATTGAGGAGGGGTATTCTTGCAGATTGGTTTTATTGGGGCTGGTAAGGTAGGAACTGCTTTAGCCTGTTTGCTGAAAAGAGCAGGCTATCAAATTACAGGAATTTATTCCCGCAGCTCTGCTGCTGAGGCGGCTGAATTTGCCGACATAAAGGAGTATGCCGACTGTTCAAGTCTGCTTGCTGCTTCTGATGTTGTTTTTCTGACCGTTTCTGATGGAGCAATAGCTAATGTCGCGGCTGAGATTGCTGCTTATGTTCGGCCGGGGCAATGCTTTATTCATTGCAGCGGAGCCTTAACTGCTGACGTAATGCAGCCGTGCCGGGATAAAGGCGGACTGCTTTATTCGCTGCATCCTTTGCAGAGCTTTGCTGACCGGCAAAATGCTGTTCTGCATCTGCCTGGTTCATTTTTTTCCGGCCAGGGGGATGCTGAGGTTAAACCGTTGGCTATGGCAATAGCTGCTGCTTTGCAGGGGACTTTTGCGGAAATATCGGCCGAAGGCAAAGCTCTTTATCATGCCGGAGCCTGTGTTGCGTCTAATTATCTGGTTACCCTGATTGATTTGGCTCAAAGCTTTTATGCGGAGATTGGCATACCGCCTGAAAAAGCTTTGCAGGCTTTACAGCCGCTGTTAGCCGGAACCTTGCAGAATATCTCTCAGTTGGGGACAGTGCAGGCTTTGACCGGCCCTATCGTCAGAGGCGATGCGGCAACCCTGGCGGTTCATCTGCAGCAGATGAAAAATCCGCTGAGCAGAAATTTATACTGCGCCTTGGGTCGTTCTACGGTAGAGCTGGCTGCTAAAAAGGGAAGCCTGAGTGATGGGCAGATAGATGAATTGAAAAAACAATTAAGGAGTGAAGAATAATGGCTGTTACTATTAGTACCTTGAAGAAAATGAAAGAAGAAAAACAAAAAATATCAATGCTGACTGCTTATAATTATCCGATGGCTAAAATAATCGATGAAGCCGGGGTGGAAACTATTTTAGTCGGGGATTCGCTGGGCATGGTAGTTTTGGGCTATGACAGTACTCTTCCGGTAACTATGGAGGATATGATTCACCATACTAAGGCGGTAAAAAGAGGGACTAAAAATGCTTTAATCGTAGCTGATATGCCTTTCATGTCTTATCAGGTCAATAAGGATGATGCCTTGAGAAATGCCGGACGCTTGATTCAGGAGGCCGGAGCAGGCTCGGTGAAATTAGAAGGAGGACGCGAGCTGGCTGAAACAGTAAAGCATATCACTAATGCCGGTATTCCGGTTATGGGCCATTTGGGTCTGACTCCTCAGATGATTCAGCAGTTTGGCGGCTTTAAGGCTCAAGGCAAAACAGCTGAGGCTGCGAAGATTATTTTGGAGGATGCTAAGATTTTAGAAGAATGCGGAGCCTTTGGCGTAGTTTTGGAAGCTGTTCCTGTTTCTTTGGCTAAGCTGATAACCGAGTCAATAAGTATTCCTACTATCGGCATTGGAGCAGGGCCGTACTGTGATGGACAAGTTCTGGTAAATCAGGATATGCTGGGCATTTTTGACCGTTTTACTCCTAGCTTTGTGAAAAAATATGAAAATCTGAATACAGCTATAAAAGCGGCTGTTGCTTCTTATCGTGATGAGGTACGCTCAGGTGCTTTTCCTGCTCCGGAGCATTGCTTTGATTTAACAGCTGAGGAAGCTAAAAAATTATAAGGAGATAACCATGCAGATTGTAAAAACTAAGCAAGAATTAAGAGAATGGGTCAGCCAAAATCGTGCTGCCGGTGAAAAAATCAATTTGGTGCCTACGATGGGCTTTTTGCATGAAGGTCATTTCAGCTTGATTAGAAAAGCGAAAGAGTCTGGAGCTAAGGTTATAGTTTCAGTGTTTGTTAATCCTATTCAATTCGGTGCCGGAGAGGACTATGAGCAATATCCCCGTGATCTTGACCGGGATGCCAAAGGAGTTGAAGCGGCCGGAGGTGATTTGGTTTTTGCTCCGGCGGTGGAGGAAATGTATCCCAGGCCTTTAAAGACCAGCGTTGCAGTTGCCGAGCTCAGTCAAAAGCTGTGCGGTGTAACCAGACCGATTCATTTTACCGGGGTATGCACTGTTGTGAGCAAGCTGCTCAATTTAGTTCAGCCTGATAAAGCGTTTTTTGGGCAAAAGGATGCTCAGCAGGCAGCTATATTGCAGACCATGGTTGCTGACCTGGATATGCCGGTAGCAATCGAAATGGTACCTATTGTCAGAGAAAAAGATGGTCTGGCTTTATCCTCACGCAATGTGTATCTTTCACCGGAGGAGAGAAAGGCGGCTTTAGTTTTGTCAGCTTCTTTAGCTTTGGCCAGGAAAAAAATCGACAGCGGGGAAAAGAATGCTTTAGCGGTAAAAACCTTAATTGAGGATTTTATAAAGCAGGAAAAGCTGGCCAGAATTGATTATGTCAGTGTATGCAGTTATCCTGATTTGCAGGATCTGCAGGAGATAATGCCTGATACTCTAATAGCTTTGGCGGTTTATATCGGCAAAACAAGGCTGATAGATAATATCATAGTAAGGGGTAAAGAACAGTAATGAGAACAATGTTGAAATCGAAGATTCATCGTGCTACGGTAACTGATGCTAATCTGAATTATGTGGGCAGTATTACGATTGATGAGGAGCTTTTAAAGGCGGCGGATATCCTGCCTTATGAGCAGGTACAGGTAGTTGATGTTAATAATGGTGCCCGTTTGGAAACCTATACTATTCCGGGGGAATCCGGATCAGGAGTTATCTGCCTGAATGGAGCGGCTGCCAGACTGGTTCAGCCCGGCGATAAAATAATTATTATTTCTTATTCTCTATTAACTGAAGATGAGTGCCGCAATTATGAACCGGTAGTAGTTCACGTTGACGATGCAAATAAGATTGCAGTGTTATAGCGGAAAACACTTGACTAAATACCTTCTGGAGCATAAAATGAGAGAGAAGTTTAAAAATTCTTAAAAACCATTTTTTGGAGGTACATTGTGTTAAACCAAACTCTTATAGAAAAAGTAAATACTCTGAAAAAAGAAAAAAAAGCTGTTATTTTAGCTCATAATTATCAGCGCAAAGAAGTTCAGGAGATAGCTGACTATGTGGACGATTCTTTGGCTCTGAGCCGTTATGCGGCTAGAACTGATGCTGAGGTTATCGTTTTATGCGGGGTTCATTTTATGGCTGAAAGTGCAGCTATGCTGGCTCCGGAAAAGATTGTCCTTCTGCCGGAAAAGAGAGCAGGCTGTCCGATGGCTGATATGGTTACGGCTGAAGGTTTGCGTGAATTGAAATCCAAGCATCCCGATGCTGCGGTAGTGACCTATATCAATTCTTCAGCTGCGGTTAAAGCAGAAACAGATATTTGCTGTACCTCAGCCAATGCTGTTTCCGTTGTTCGTTCCTTGCCGGAGAAGAAAATCATCTTTGCTCCGGATAAAAATTTAGGCTCTTATGTGCAAAGTCAGCTGCCGGAAAAGGAAATTATCCTTTGGCCCGGTTTTTGTCCTACACATCAGAAAATGACGGCTCAGTCAGTCCTGGATTTACGGAAGGAGTATCCTGAGGCTTTAGTAATGGTGCATCCTGAATGTCCGTCTGAGGTTATCCAATTAGCTGATTTTGTTCAAAGCACTACCGGGATAATCAAGAAGGTTCAGGAGTCGAACAGTAAAGAATTCATTATTTGTACTGAGTTCGATTTGACTAACCGATTAGTTAAAGAGGCACCGGAAAAGAAATTTTATTTTCCGCAGCCCAAGCCTCTTTGCAGTAATATGAAATTGACAACATTAGAAAAAGTTATCAAGGCTTTAGAAACACTGCAGCCGAGAATTACGGTTGAAAAAGAGACTGCAGCAAAAGCTAAATTGGCTTTAGAGAAGATGTTATCTGTTGGGAAATAGGTGAGAAAAATGAATAGGTATGTTTGCGGGTTTTCTTCTGCTGAGTTAAAACAAGAAGAAACTGATTTCCTGGTAATCGGCAGCGGAGTAGCTGGCTTGGTAACTGCCTTAAAAGCCAGTGAAAAAGGAAGAGTTTTGCTTCTGACCAAAGGGGTATTAGCAGAAACCAATACCTATCATGCACAAGGGGGAATTGCTTCAGCTATAGGGGCTAACGATTCCCCTGCTTTGCATTTGGAAGATACCTTAAAAGCTGGTGATGGACACTGCGATTATGAGGCAGTAAAATTTTTGGTAGAGCACGGTCCTTTGGGGATAAAGTATCTGATCGATCAGGGCGTGCATTTTGACCGGGAAAAGGGAGATTTAGCTCTGACTAAAGAGGCTGCCCATTGCCGGCGAAGGATTCTGCATGCAGATGGTGATGCTTCCGGCCGAGAGGTTATGCGTGCTTTGCAGGAAAAGGTTTTAGCTGATTCCAGGATAAAAATTTATGAGCAGGCAGTTGCTTTGGAGCTTTTAGTAAAGGAAAATATCTGCTATGGCATTCTGGCTGTGGTAAAAAATGAAAAAATGATTATCTGGTCGCAGGAAACTGTTTTGGCTACCGGGGGAATAGGGCAGCTTTATTTAATGACCACTAATCCTGATATAGCTACCGGAGACGGCTTGGCTATGGCTTACCGGGCAGGGGCTGAGCTTAGAGATCTGGAATTTGTGCAGTTTCATCCTACGGCATTTTGTAAGGCCGGAGCGCCGCACTTTCTGATCAGTGAGGCGGTTCGCGGAGAAGGCGCTTACCTTTTGAACTGCCGGAATGAGAGATTTATGCCTGCCTACCATCCTCTGGCTGAATTAGCTCCCAGAGATATAGTAGCCAGGGCTATTTTTTCCGAGATGAAAAAAACCAAGCATCCTTGTGTTTATCTGTCTTTAGCTCATGTAGAGCCTGATTTAGTCAAGAAAAGATTTCCTAATCTGACTAAACGCTGTGAAGAGTATGGGCTTGTATTTACGCAGGATAAAATTCCTGTAGCTCCTGCGGCGCATTATTTTATGGGCGGTATCATAACTGATTTGCTGGGACGCACTAATATAAAAAATCTGCGGGCCTGCGGCGAGGTTGCCTGTACAGGAGTGCATGGCTCTAATAGATTAGCCAGCAATTCTTTGCTGGAAGGCGTGGTATTCGGTTTGGCTATTGGAGAAAACCTGCGGCTTAATGGCTCTGCTTTAACTAAGCCTGATTTTTCTGTCGTTAAATCCTGTCGGCTGAGCTGTGATTTTTCAGGTTTGAAAGAAGAAATTCATGGCATAATGAGCCGCTATGTGGGGATTGTACGCGATAAATCTTTGCTTTGTCAGGCGAAACGATTCTTATCTTCTAAAATAAAAGAGTTTGCCGACTGCGATTTGCAGCTTAAAGATGAAATACAATTGTTTAATATGCTGCTTGTGGCTAATTTAATAGCCGATTCAGCGTATAAGAGAAAAGAAAGCCGCGGAGCTCATTATCGGATAGATTATCCGGAAAAAAATGATGAGTGGGCTGAGAAAAGTGTTATACAAAAAATATCTGAGGGAGATTGGGAATATGGTATTGAATAGTTTTGCAGTTGAGCGGATTATTAAGCAGGCCCTGGAAGAGGATTGGGGCTTTGGCGATTTAAGCAGCAGTTTGATTCCTGAAAGCTTAAAAGTAAGAGCTATTATCTATGCCAAGGAAGCTGGTATAATTGCCGGACTGGAGATTGCGAAAAAGACTTTTGCTTATGTGGATGAAAATTTGATTTTTACTCCCTTGCTGCAGGATGGAGAAAATGTTGCTTCCGGTCAGGAAATAGCCTATGTTTCAGGCAGTGCACAGAAAATTTTATTAGCGGAAAGAGTTATGCTTAATTTTTTGCAGCATATGTCCGGAATTGCTACGAAGACAGCTGCCTTTGTAAAGCTGACGGCTGGGACAAAAGCACGTATAGTCGATACCAGAAAAACTCTTCCCGGTCTTAGAATGTTAGAAAAATATGCGGTTAAAGCCGGTGGGGGACATAATCACCGTTTTGGCTTATTTGATGCGGTTATGATTAAGGACAATCATATTAAAGCTTTGGGCGGAATAACTAAAGCAGTAGAAGAAGCCAGAAGACAAAATTCTCATACGGTTAAAATCGAAGTTGAAGTAGAGAATTTACAGCAGGTAGAGGAGGCTTTGCAGGCCGGACCTGATATTATTATGCTGGATAATATGCCTTTAGCAATGATGGAGCAGGCAGTGAAGCTTATTGACGGACAGGCTGTTGTTGAAGCTTCCGGCAATGTTACTGAAGAAACGGTTGCGCAGATTGCCGCGGCTGGAGTTGATATTATTTCCTCAGGTGCTCTGACTCATTCAGTTAAAGCATTGGATATCAGTCTTGACTTAAATATGGTTAAAGGTAAAAATCAATGAAATTTCGCGTTTTATCCTTGCTTGAAGAGAACAGTGGAAATTTTATTTCCGGAGAAGCGATCAGCCAGCAGCTGGGGGTTTCCCGGGCGGCAATTTGGAAGCATATTAAAAAGCTGCGGCAGGAGGGCTATCAGATCGAATCAGTGCCTCACCGCGGTTATTGTTTAGCAGATTCAGGCGAAAAAATGCTTTCAGTAGCTAAAATTAAAGAAAATTTGTCTTCCTCCTGGGCGGAGCTATTGGATTATCGGGTTAAGGTTGAAGGCTCAACCAATACAATAGCTAAGCAGTTGGCAGCTCAGGGAGCTCCGGAGGGAACGATAGTCCTGACCGAGGGGCAAACTGGGGGCAGGGGGCGGTTAGGCCGCAGATTTATTTGCCCATTTGCCAAGGGACTTTGGTTTTCTTTGATTTTAAGGCCTAAGATAGGCTTTACAGATGTTTTACAGGTAGTTATAATAATAGCTGTTGCTGTTTTGGATGCTGTTGAGGAGATTACCGGCATTAAGGCAGATATTAAGTGGCCTAATGATCTCCTTTACCAGGGTAAAAAAATTACGGGGATTCTGCTGGAAGCCAATGGGGAAATGGAGCAGTTAAATTATCTTATTGCCGGAATCGGCATTAACGTTAATTTAGACTTGGCTGATTTTCCGGCTGAATTGCAGACCAAAGCAACGTCTTTATTTTTGATAAACGGACAAAAGATAGTCAGGGAAAAGCTGTTTTGTGCAGTGATTGAAAAAATAGAGAGCTATTACAAACAAAGCCTGGCAGGCGGTTTTGCTTCTCTTTGGCAGCGCTGGAAACAGGCTTCCTGCCTTTTAGGCCGAGAGATATCTGTTCGCACGGCAGTAGATGAGCTGGCAGGAGAAGTGGTCGATTTTACTCCTGACGGCGGTTTGGTTCTAAAATTAAAAAATGGTGAGTTAGCAACAATTTTATCAGGTGAAGCAACTTTGCAGAATACCTAGGATTCCCTCTTGATTTTTTTGCTCAGGGAGTGTATTCTAATAAAGAGAAGTTTTTTGCTAATTGCCTGAAAATTAATAAATTTATGCTTTATTATAAATATTTAAAACAAGGCGGCGGGAAACAAGATGAATTTTCAAGAAGCTGTAAATTATCTTACAGGGTTATCTAAATTTGGTATCAATCTGGGATTGAGCAGAATGGAGCATCTTTTACAGGTGTTCGGCAATCCGG
>JBJDXG010000316.1:0-2114 GCA_051866555.1 bacterium
ACATAATGTATTCTGCCGCCATCAGCCATTCTTCAATCGTCGCTGAAAGACCGCGCTTCAAAAGAATCGGCTTCTGCAAGCGCCCAACATCCTTTAACAGATTGAAGTTCTGCATATTGCGCGCCCCTATTTGCAAAATATCACTGTATTCATTAACCGCATCAATATCCTTCGGGTCCAGGATTTCAGTTACAATCGGCAGTCCGGTCTTTTCTCTGGCTTCAGCCATAATCTTCAGCCCCGGTTCACCCAGTCCCTGGAAGCTGTAAGGTGAAGTACGCGGCTTGAAAGAACCGCCCCGCAGAATATCTGCTCCGGCTTCCTTGACCTTTAAGGCAGTTTCTATATACTGTTCCTTATCCTCTACGGCACAAGGCCCTGCCATAATATTTAATTTATTGCCCCCGATAACCGTATTCCCTACTTTAATTATGGTATCTTCCTTTTGAAACTCACGGGAAGCCAGCTTATACGGCTTCAGAATGGAAACGACCTCTTCCACACCGGATAAGGATTCCAAATGCTTAACATCTATGCCTTTTTTACTGCCGATACCGGCAAGTACGATTCTTTCTACACCGTTCATGCGATGAACTTCAAAGCCTTCGTTCTCCATTACAGATATAATGATCTGAACCTCTTCTTTGCTTGCTTCTTTTTCCATAACGATAATCATTTAAATCATCTGCCTTTCTTTATCTCTGTAAAATAGCTTTCATTTCTCTGATAAAACGTTTATTTTGTTCTTCCGTGCCAATTGTTACCCGAATGAAATCAGGATAACCGAACACATGGCCGCTGCGTATAATCACCCCACGCTTAAGCATCTGCCGGAAAAATTCCTCGGCCTTGGTTTCTATTCTGACAAAAATAAAATTAGTTTCTGAAGGAACATAATAAAGCCCCATCCGCTCAAATTCTGCACTTAAATATTTTTTGCCCTGATTATTCACTGCCAGACTGGACTGAAAATGCTCTGTATCATCAAGCGCCGCCTCTGCTGCTGCCTGAGCCAGCTTATTCACATTAAACGGCTCTCTGACCCGGTTAAGCAGAGCGATCATTTCTTTGCCTGCGATACCATAGCCGACTCTTAACCCGCCTAAGCCGTAAATTTTAGAAAAAGTCCGTAAGATAATAACATTAGGATAATCCTTTAAGTAAGCCAGACTCTCTGGATAAGCAGCATCGGTAACATACTCCGCATAAGCCTCATCTAAAACTACGATAATATTTTCCGGCAGCTGCTTTAAAAAGCCGTCTAATTCCTGCTTACGTATAATATTGCCCACCGGATTATTCGGATTGCAGAGCACAATCATCTTGGTTCTCGGGGTAAGTGCTTTAAGCATGCCGTCAAGGTCATAGGAAAAATCAGGCTTAACCGGTACCGTTATCGTCTTTGCCCCCATCAAGGCAGCTACAAAGCTGTATTCCGCAAAGGTAGGGTCGGCAGTAATCAGCTCATCACCCGGACAAAAAAAGGTTTCCCCCAACATCTTTAAAATCTCATCCGAGCCGTTGCCGACAATAAGCTGCTCCTCCTTAACTCCCAGTTTGACAGCTAATTTCTTTCTCAGCTGGAAGACTGCTCCGTCAGGATAAAGATGAGAGGACAAGGCTGCCTCACTGATAGCTGCCACAGCCTTCTTTCCCGGCCCTAAAGGGTTCTCATTAGAGGCCATTTTAATAACATCATCTATTCCCAATTCCCTCTTGACTTCCTCAATCGGCTTGCCGGGAATATACTCCTTAACCGCTAAAATATCCTGCCTGATAATCTGATTAAAATCCATTAACGCCTCAACCCCTTACCTTTTTCTTGAACAAAGCTGCAATAGGCTCTAATTCTGTTAATAACTCAGCAAACTGCTCCGGCACTAAAGACTGAGGCCCGTCGCATAATGCTTTGGAAGGGTCATTATGCACCTCTATCATCAAGCCGTCAGTTCCGGCAGCAACAGCAGCTTTAGCTAAAGGAGCTACTAAATCGCGCTTGCCGGTAGCATGACTTGGGTCAACTATGATAGGCAGATGGCTCAGCTTCTTGATAATCGGCACAGCACTTAAATCCAGCGTATTTCTGGTCGCCGTTTCAAAGGTTCTGATACCGC
>JBJDXG010000317.1:0-9138 GCA_051866555.1 bacterium
TTATAATAAAAAAACAGTCAAATATTTGAGGTTCAATGAAGGAGAAAAGTAAGTCTGTTTTTTTCTTACAGGGAGATAACGTCCTGACTGCGAGCGTTTTCAGAAGAGGCAGACCGAAGTTCACTCCGGAGAAAGAGGCTGAAACAGCAGTAGGCCGATCGGGTTCCCGCCGTTACCGGGAAAAAGAGGATTAAATTTTTAATCAATCAGGGTGGTACCGCGGAGTATATTTTCGTCCCTAGGCGAAACTATGCTCTTTTTTTATTTGTGAGGAGGGAAAATACTTGAAAGCTAAATTGGAAGAGCTGAAGCAAAATGTTTTGGCAGAATTAGAACAGGCCGATACCCTGGCTGTTTTAAACGAATTAAGGGTTAAATATCTGGGCAAAAAAGGTCTGATGACAGAAATACTCAGAGGAATGGGCAAATTAAGCAGTGAAGAAAGACCAATAATCGGTCAGCTGGCTAACCAAATCAGAAATGAGCTGGAGGAGCTTTTGGCAGAGAAGCTGACGGCGGTGAAGGAAGCGGAAAAGCAGCAGCGTCTGGAGGCTGAAAGGCTGGACATCACCCTGCCGGGCAAAAAGCCGGCTTTAGGCCATAAGCATCCTTTGACTAAGGTTATTGAAGAGGTTGAGGACATCTTTATTTCCATGGGCTTTTCGGTAGTTAAGGGGCCGGAAATTGAAAAGGACTATTATAATTTTGAAGGGCTGAATATGCCGAAGGACCATCCTGCCCGCGATACTCAGGATTCTTTCTATATTACTCCGGACATTCTGCTCAGAACTCAGACCTCACCGGTGCAGGTCAGAACGATGGAAAAGCAGCAGCCGCCGATAAGAATTATCGCTCCGGGCAAGGTTTACCGCCGCGATGCCGATGTTACTCACTCCCCGATGTTCCATCAGATCGAAGGGCTGGTAGTAGACAAGAATATTTCCTTCGGTCATTTAAAGGGAGCCTTGGAGGAGTTTATTCTGAAAATGTTCGGTGCTGACCGGAAGATTCGTTTCCGTCCGCATTATTTCCCTTTTACCGAACCGAGCGCTGAGGTAGACGTTTCCTGTATCATGTGCAACGGTGAAGGTTGCCGTATCTGCTCGCAAACCGGCTGGCTGGAGATTCTCGGCTGCGGAATGGTGCATCCGAGAGTTTTGGAAATGGCCGGCTATGATCCACAGGAATATTCCGGCTTTGCTTTCGGTCTGGGAGTTGAACGGATTGCCATGCTGAAATACAGAATAGATGATATCCGTTTATTATTTGAAAGCGATATGCGGTTTTTACAACAGTTTTAAGGGAAAGGATGAGGTTAAATAATGTTAATATCATATAACTGGTTAAAGGATTATGTAAAGGTTAATTCTTCACCGGAAGAGCTGGCACATCAGCTGACTATGCTGGGCTTTGCCGATGAAGGAAAGGATTATCAGGGAGAAGGCATCTCCAAGGTAGTTACCGGAAAAATTACCGAGATTACCAAGCATCCTGACGCTGATAAGCTGCAGATCTGTCAGCTTGATGTCGGTGACGGAGAAAAGCTGCAAATAGTAACCGGTGCTCAGAACGTAAAGGAAGGTCAGACAGTTCCGGTAGCGCTGGTCGGCTCTCATCTTCCCGGCGGAGTGAAGATAAAAAAGGGCAAGCTGCGCGGCGTGCCTTCGCTGGGGATGCTCTGTTCCGGTCAGGAATTGGCTCTGGACAAGAAGATTCTGCCTGCTAATCAGCAAAACGGCATTTTGATTTTGCCGTCTGATTTGCCGCTTGGTCAGGATATCAAAGAGGCTTATCAGCTGAATGATGTTGTTTTTGATTTAGATGTAACCGGCAATCGTCCTGACTGCCTGAATATGGTGGGGATTGCCCGTGAGGTAGCATCACTTACTGGAGAAAAGCTGAATCTGCCGGCTGCTGATATTGCTGAGGACAGCAGCGAAAAGACCAGCGACTGCATTAAGGTTACGATTGAAGATACCGAGCTTTGTCCGCGCTATTCGGCCAGAGTAGTTAAGGGCATTAAGGTTCAGGAATCTCCTCTTTGGCTGCAAAGAAAGATTCAGTCACTGGGTATGCGGCCGATCAATAATATCGTTGATATCACCAACTTTATTCTTTTAGAGTTGGGACAGCCGCTGCACGCCTTTGATTTAAATCAGGTTGCCGGAAGAGAAATAATAGTCCGCCATGCAGCAAAGGGTGAAAAGATAGTTACTTTAGATGAACAGGAACGTGTTTTAAGTGAGGAAATGCTGGTTATCGCCGATAAGTCACGAGCTGTGGCTGTGGCCGGAGTAATGGGCGGCTTAAACAGCGAGGTAGAGGAAACAACGACTGATGTCTTGATTGAGGCAGCTAATTTCAATGCTGTCAGTGTGCGGAGAACCTCAAAGGCATTAGGTCTGAGAAGTGAAGCTTCCAGCCGTTATGAAAAAGGACTGGACCCTAATCTGATAGACCTGGCGTTGGACAGAGCAGCCTCTTTAATGGCAGAGTTGGGCGGCGGCAGGATTTTATCCGGCAAAATAGATATTTATCCTAAGGTAAGACAGCCGCATACTCTTGCCTTAAATCCGGAAAGAATCAGAATGCTGATCGGAGCTCCTGTTGCTGATGAAAAAATCGTGAAAATACTGAACGGTCTGGAAATTAAAGTTCAAAAGGACGGGGAAGCTTATCAGCTGACTATTCCGACCTTCCGTCAGGACTTGCTGCGGGAGGCAGATATAGTAGAGGAGATTGCCCGTATCTATGGCTTTGCCAATATTCCTTCCGCCCGTTTAAGCGGAGCAGCGCTGCCGGGCGGCAAAACGGAATTTGACCGTTTTACCGATAAGGTAAGGGAAATAATGCTGAGCCTGGGATTAAATGAAGCTATCAGTTACAGCTTTATCAATTCCAACTGGTATGATGCTCTGCGTCTTTCAGAGGATGACAGCCTGCGTCTTTCCATACCTTTGGCTAATCCGCTGACCGAGGAACAGAACGTTATGCGGACAACGCTGGTGCCGGGACTGCTGGCGGCTGTTGCCACTAATTTATCACGTCAGGTAAAGGATACTGCTTTGTTTGAAATCGGGGCAGTTTTCCTGCCGGAAAGTTTGCCTTTAAGTGAGCTGCCGGAAGAAAAGTTAAAGCTGGGGGCTGTGTTAAGCTCAAAAGCAGCCAAGACTTTGTGGGGTGAAACTGCGGAAGCTGATTTCTTCCAGCTGAAGGGCTGTCTGGAATTGCTTTTGGAAAAGCTGGGAGTAAAGAATTATCGCTTTGTGCAGGATAAAGCAGCCTATCTGCATCCGGGCAGAACTGCTGTGCTGTACTTAAATGATGAAAAAGCCGGGCTGTTGGGTGAGGTACATCCTGATACAGCTGACAGCTTTGAGATAAATCAGAGAGCCTATATCTGGGAAATTGACTTAAATCTTTTGTATCAGGCTTCTGACCTTCTGCCGGTCTATAATCCGCTGCCAAAATATCCGGCAATCAATCGTGATCTGGCTTTGGTAGCAGAGGAAAAAACATCTGCCGCAGACATCACTGCTCTGATTTGGCAGAACGGCAAAAAGCTTCTGGAGGATGTCGTATTGTTCGACGTTTATCAGGGAGATCAGGTCAAAGCAGGATTCAAGAGTCTGGCTTACTCCCTGACCTATCGGGTAGCTGACCGCACCTTGACCGATGAGGAAGTAAATCAGGTTCAGGATAAAATTCTGGCTGAATTACAGGCTAAATTCGGGGCAGAGCTGAGAGGCTGAGAAGAGAATATAAGATGTTAAGCTGAAAACAGCAGTCGGGAGTTAATTTTTCCTCGGCTGCTGTTTTCAGATATAAAATAATGGTATTGCTATTAAAAAATATGTAAGTGTTAAGTAAATAGAGAAAATACTGCAAGGAAGAGGATAGAAGATAAATAAATTGAAAAGCACCTGTAAATTATGGTAAAATTGAAGAGAGCTTTGGGAATAGCAGTCCCAAAGCTCCAAAAAATTGAATAGGAGGTGATACCATGCGACTGGATATAACTATCCGCATTAGTTTATCTAGCAACGAGTTATTGATGATCTACATCATCATCATCAGTAACCTTTGCAGGTAACACACTATTCAACCGAAAGCTCCTGCTCTAACAGGGGCTTTTGGATTTCTCTAGTATTATATGTTTATTATAACCTAAATATTTGCTGTTAGCAATAAGCAATATTCCTTTATTGGCAGGAAAGTAAGCAGGAAAAAAGAATATATATACAGACATCTTGATTTTAGTTTAAATTTACCAGTGATGCAGTATTCTAGTCAGGATAAAACATTTTGAAGACGGGCCTAAAAATCCGTTAAGAGCACATCGATGAAGTTCCTGGTGCTGGCTGATGACGCCCAGTCATTGGTTGGTGCTGGGAGTTAAGGTTTGAGGGCATTCTGCAATGGCATGCGGAGTCTGTCCCTCTTTCCGCGGAGACCCAAGTTCGTGGTGGGACGGAAACGAAGCACTATGGCTTGGGGTGTAACCTGCATTCGGACACCAATCTGGGTGCAGCGTAGCTTGCCTTGCGTGGTATAGCGGGGAATGTTGCATAACAGGAAACCTATACTGCAATAGAGGATAAAGATGAGTTTATCCTGTTGAGGAAAACTTCTAGACTGTCCAATCATTTGGGGTAATAAAGGGATTGAAGTATGGACTAAGTGGTAATTCAGCACTGTATCGGGTGACTGTACAGGCCGGCCATAAAGGGGAACCGCCCATCCGGTGACGGAGGGGAGGCTTGGTTAAGGAAAACTTGCTGGACCTAAGCCATAATATTTACTTTTATTATTGTCACTGGTTTTATTTTAGATTATGGGAGAATTAAAGAGAGACTTGGGAATAATGAGAATTAATTATTGGCAGGAAAGTAAGCTGGAAAAAAGAATATATATACAGACAGATTTGATTGCTAATAAATTTAGGAGGAAAATAAAATGGGGCTCTTGCATAATCCTGTTTTGCTGGCGGCTTTGCTGGCCTGGTTCATTGCCCAGACCTTAAAGGTCATCTTTTCAGTCATGCAGACAGGAAAAATTGATTTTCGGCGTTTTGTAGGTGCTGGCGGAATGCCCAGCAGCCATTCAGCTCTGGCTATGGGTCTGACTGCTAAGATAGGCATGACTGAAGGCTGGGGCTCTACTATTTTTGCGCTCTCCCTGGTGACCTCTCTGGTCATTATGTATGATGCTGCCAATGTCAGACGGGCGGCAGGAGAGCAGGCAGAGGTTTTAAATAAAATGATTGATGAGCTGTTCCATGATGGAACTATCAGGGAAGAACGCTTGAAAGAGCTGCTGGGTCACACACCGCTTGAGGTCGTTGCCGGGGCAATACTGGGTGTGGCTGTGGCTGTGATTTTATAATATAGGGGAGACTGTTTTGCAGAAAAGTAAAAAGGAAAATATTTGGTTGCAAAGTTCTAAAATGGCGGGCTTGGCCTTAACAATGGGAATCTTTTTGAGTATATCCACTGAAGGTCTGATCAATGACAAATCAGGCTTATTGGTGGTTATTCTGGTTGCGGTGAGCATCGTCTTTTTAGGAGTTTTTTTTGATATGATTGGTTCTGCTGTGCTGATTGCCCAGGAGCAGCCCTTTCATTCCATGAATGCTAAAAAAATAGGCGGAGCTGCCCAGTCTATCTGGCTTATCCGCAATGCTGCCAAGGTAGCTACCTTCTGCAATGATATTGTCGGCGATATCGCCGGAACGTTAGGCGGTGTTGCCTGTGCTACCCTAAGTGTATTGGCGGCAGGATTTTATCCGGAATATACAGGAATTTTTAAGGTGGTTATCCCTTCCCTGATAGCCGCCTTGACTATCGGCGGAAAATCGGTAATGAAGCAGTATGCTATTGACCATTGGTTTGTGATTGTGCGGAATGTAGGTCTGTTTTTTTATTTTGCAGAAAAGCGAACCGGTTTGAAGATAATGCACAGTGAAAGAAAACGCAGAAAGAGAGTGTCATGAGAAAATGAAGATTCTACCTGAAATTAAACAGCCGGGAGATTTACGGCGGTTATCGGCGGCTGAGGAGGAAAAATTAATACAGGAGATTCGAACAGTTCTTTTGCACACCGTTTCCCAAAACGGCGGACATTTGGCTCCCAATCTGGGAGTAGTAGAATTAACTGTAGCTCTGCACAGTGTCTACGACAGTCCTAATGATAAAATAATCTGGGATGTCGGTCATCAGAGCTATGTACATAAGCTGCTTACCGGACGCTTTGCCCGTTTTGCTACTCTGCGTCAGGCAGGAGGCTTAAGCGGCTTTCCCAAGCGTGAGGAAAGCGAGCATGATATATTTAATACTGGACACAGCAGTACCTCTATCTCAGCAGCTTTGGGCATAGCCAAGGCGAGAGATTTAAAGCAGGAAAATTATGAGGTGGTAGCGGTCATCGGTGATGGCTCTTTAACCGGCGGCATGGCTCTTGAGGGTTTAAACCAGGCAGGTCATCTGCAAACTAATCTGACCGTTATTTTAAATGATAATGAAATGTCGATTTCCCCGAATGTCGGGGCATTATCGTCTTATCTTAGCCGGATTCGTTCAGCTCCCACCTATTCCCGGGTGAAAAAGGATGTAGAATATCTGGTTTCCCGAGTTCCGGCGGTTGGCCCTACGATGCTGAAGGCAGTGGAGAGGCTCAAAGACAGTTTAAAATATCTGGTCGTTTCCGGTATTTTGTTCGAGGAGCTGGGCTTTACCTATCTTGGTCCGATTGAGGGGCATAATCTGCCTTTACTGAAGAAAACTTTATTGAACAGCAAAAAGATCAAAGGGCCGAAATTGATTCATGTTATTACCAAAAAAGGCAAAGGATATTCCTATGCCGAGAAAAATCCCGATAAGTTTCATGGCATAGGCGCTTTTGATTTAGCTACCGGACAGGTAAAAAAGAAGTCGCCTTTCCCCAGCTATACTGCAATTTTCGGGCAGACAGTGCTTGAGCTGGCCAAAAAGGATAAGAGGATAGTGGCGGTTACGGCTGCTATGTCAGACGGAACCGGGTTGAAGGAATTTGCTAGAGAGTTTCCTGCTAGAATGTTTGATGTGGGCATTGCCGAGCAGCATGCTGTGACCTTTGCCGGGGGACTGGCTGCCGGGGGACTGAAGCCGGTGGCGGCTGTTTACTCCACTTTTTTGCAGCGTGCCTATGACCAGATATTTCATGATGCCTGTTTGCAAAGGCTTTCTCTGGTTCTGGCGATTGACCGGGCAGGACTGGTGGGAGAGGACGGCCCAACGCATCATGGCATCTTTGATTTTGCTTATCTGCGTCATCTGCCGGAAATTACGGTAATGGCTCCGAAGGATGAGGGCGAGCTGAAGCAGATGATTTATTCCGCCTTTGCTTATTCCGGCGTTGTAGCGGTGCGTTATCCCAGAGGACGTGCTTTAGGGGTAGATATTCCGGAAAGATTCACCCTTATTCCCAAAGGACAGGCAGAGGTTCTGGCTGAGGGTGATGACCTGGCGGTGCTGGCAATTGGTACGATGGTTGCTCCGGCCCTGGCTGCCGCGAACGAGCTGAGGGAAGAAAGCGGAATGGCTATTACAGTGGTAAACAGCCGTTTTGTCAAGCCGCTCGATAAGGCTTTGATCCTTAAACTGGCGGTGCAGGCTAAAGCTCTTCTGACGGTTGAGGAGCACGTTAAGTCAGGCGGCTTTGGCAGTGCCATTCTGGAATTGCTGGCGGAAAATAATGTTTCCTGTCCAGTTAAGCTCTTGGGACTGCCTGACCGGTTTATTGAACATGATAAAATAGATAATCTGCTTTGCCGCTGTGGTCTGGACAAGCAGGGCATAAAAAAGGCGATGGCTGAATTAGTGCAAAGGAGAAGACAGAATGACAGTAAGCAAACAAAGGCTTGATCTTTTGCTGGTGGAAAAGGGACTGTATCCTACCCGGGAAAAGGCTCAGGCGGCCATTATGGCGGGGCTGATCATGGTCGGAGAGAAAAAAATAGATAAGGCGGGGACTAAGGTAGACAGTAATTCGGTGCTGAAGATTCTGGGTAATGTCTGCCCCTATGTCAGCCGGGGCGGCTTAAAGCTGGAAAAGGCGGTCAATTATTTTGCCCTTGATTTGCAGGATAAGATAATGCTGGATATAGGAGCATCGACCGGAGGCTTTACCGATTGTGCTCTGCAAAACGGGGCGAAAAAGGTCTATGCCGTCGATGTCGGTTACGGTCAGTTGGCCTGGAGCTTAAGGCAGGATGAGCGGGTAGTTAATCTGGAAAGAACTAATATTCGTTATTTGCAGCCGGAAGCGCTGGCAGAAGCCGCCGATCTGGCTACGATTGATGTTGCTTTCATCTCTCTGGATAAGGTCTTGCCGACGGCAGTGCAGCTTTTACAGGCTGAAGGAGAGATAGTAGCTTTAATCAAGCCGCAGTTTGAAGCGGGCAGGGAGAAGGTCGGAAAAAAAGGTGTGGTCAAAGACCCCAAGGTGCACGAAGAGGTCATTGCTAAAGTGATAGCTCTGGCGCACAGCTTGAAGCTGGCGGTAAAAAATCTGACCTTTTCTCCGATTAAGGGACCGGAGGGCAATATCGAATTCCTGATTTATCTGACTAAGGCAGAGATGCAGGAAGAAACTGATTGGCTGGCTAAGATACCGCTGATTGTAGAAGAGACGAAAAATTTATAGACAGCAAAAAAGAAAGGGATGCTTAAAAATGAAATCAATCGGTTTAGTACCAAATTTAGATAAACAACGGGCTGTCAGAGTAGCCAAATGGCTGGTCAGCTGGCTTGGCTCACAGAATATCAGCATTTATTTGGAGCATGAGGCAGCTAAGGCAGTCGGTTGGGAGGACAAGGGCTGTACCTTTGATGAAATGGTGGAGCGTTCTGATATATTGGTAATCCTGGGCGGTGACGGGACGCTGCTCAATGCAGCCCGTTGTGTAGCCGGAACGGGTATTCCGCTTTTTGGTATAAATTTGGGCAATCTCGGTTTTCTGACTGAAATTGAGGTTCCGGAGATCGTTGATGCCTTCAGCAAGATACTTCTGGGGGAATACAAGATTGAGGAAAGAATAATGCTGGAAACCAGAGTTATCAGGAAGGCCAATGAAGCAGCCAGTCTGACGGCTTTTAATGA
>JBJDXG010000318.1:0-9135 GCA_051866555.1 bacterium
ATCAGTGAGTCTCAGGAAGCCAAGTTAAACACCAAGCAGCTGATGGAAAAGCTGCGTCCGCTTTGGGAAAGACATGAGGGCTATAATAACTTATACTCCAGCAATGTATTAAAGGTAATGCTCTTTGATAAGACAGGCAATGCCAAGCCGAATTTTGAGCTGGATATTAATGCTGAGGCCCTGGAGAATCTTTTAAGAGAGAGAATTGAAAAGGGCGTGAAGAATTTCTTTGAGGCTTTAAAATTAACGTTCCGCAGTGCGAAAATCAGGGAAATGAACAATATCATCATTTTCTTAGCCGGAAATTCCAGCAAGTCGCCGATAGTAGCTGATCTGTTTAAGCAGTACATAGCGGAAAGGACGGAGTTTATTCTGAAGGAGCTGAAGGGTTCAGAGGACAGGGAGTATTTCAAGGTCTATCCTCCGCTGGGTACGCCGGAGGCTCAGGAGATTCAGAAAAACAATGGCATTGAAGTTGATGAGAATGACCTGACCAGACCTACCGGAAAGACAGGCGTTGCCTTTGGTCTTTTGGAAGGCCGTCCCGGCTCTCGGATAAAGGTTATTGCAGAAAAGAAAAGTACGGATGAGATTAAATTTAATTACTATATAGGCTATAATGCCAAGAAGAAGTTCAGACCGGTATTTGGCAGGGATACAGAGTATAATAAATGGATCAATTTTATTGATGCTTCTGAAACGGATTTTGAAATCTATTATACTGATTTGCCGGAAGCGACTAATAATAATCTGCCGATTAAGGAGGTCAGCAAAAAGATCTGCCGTATTGCTGAGGCTGATGAATCGGCCAATGTTTATATAAGAGCAGTAGAGCCGTCTGTTATAGAGTATGTGGCAGCGACTGAGGAAGGCATAGGAAACAATGAATTTCTGGGCGATATTATTCGTCTGGAGCTGGAGTAAAGAGAGGGGGAGCGTAAGTGCAGGATAAATTTCCTATTGATTTTTTAACTAATCCCAAGAATTTATATTTAACTGAGAAGGAGAAAATGCAGTTTAATGCTGTGCAGGAGCTTTTGCCCAGAGATTTGTCATTATATCATATTGAAGAAATATCCTTTGAGGACAAAGCGCCCAGAAAGGAAGCTCTGGAAAATGTTTTAAGCTCAATGAAAATTGAAGGGATCAACTTTGTTTATTTGATTTTAGGTGACCGATCAGGAGTGCATTTTTACTATGGCATAGCGAAGGACTTATCCAGAGGAAATGCTCTGTCTTTAAGTGTGCATGATATTGGCGAATATGTGTTAAGGCCGAGTATCAGAGGTAATTTCCGCGGCAGTAAGATAGAGCAGGCGACACCGGAGCTTAAAGCTGAAATCATGGATAAAATAGCCAACATGAAATATTACAGTGTGCTGGAGGGTGTACCGGGAAGCACTAAGGATGATGAAAAGTTTCAGGGGGTTGACCGTTTAGTCGATGTAATGCTGGGCGATACCTTCGGCTTTATGATTTTGGCCAAGCCGTTGAATTATCAGGAGATTAAAGAAATAGAAGCTAATCTGTATGACCTTTATACTAAGGTAGTGCCATTTTCGAAGAAAAGTCAGCAGGAAGGCTCGTCTTTTAGTGAAGGGACTTCTTATACGGAAAATACCGGAAAGTCTGCTACTGAGGGCAGCAGTTATTCTAAATCAAGTAATGAAAGTGTTAATATCAGTGACGGCACCAGTTCCAGTACCACTAACGGTTCCAACCGGGGAAGCACTAAAAGCACTACTAAGGGCAGCTCCAGCGGCGGAAGTTCCAGCTCTACCAGTAACAGCGGGACAGAAGGAACGTCAGAGGGGACTAATAAAAGTGATACTAAAGGAACAAGTCATACGGAGGCTAAGACTACCGGAGGCTCGGAAACACAGGGGAAAAATGAATCTTCCACTGTTAACAATGGGGTATCTAAGGGTAAAAACACCAGTAAAGGCACATCAAACAGCATGACACTGGAGTTTATTGATAAGAAGACTCAGGACTGGATCAAGTATCTGGATGAAATTATCATTCCCCGTCTGGATTATGGAACAGGAAAAGGAATTTTCGTGACTACCTCCTTTTTGTTTTCCAGCAATAAGGCGGTATTAAAGAAGCTGGAGAATACAACTATCTCTCTTTATTCGGGGGAAAAGGGCAATAAGATACCGTTAAAAGCCGTTCCTCTGAATGCCGATAAGGATGTCAGAGTTCCTTTCTTAAGAAATTTTCAGGTGCCTTTTGGCAGCTTTAGTCAGGCCATAAAAGAAAATGAGATTATTTCCCGTTCTGCTCTGTCGCAGTTTGTAACGCATGACAAGCATTTTTCAGCCGGAAACTGGATTACGACTAATGAGCTGAGCATGGTTGCCGGTCTGCCGCAGAAGGAGGTCGTGGGCTTAAGCTTAAAGGAAGAGGTGGAGTTTGGCCTTAATTTTAAGGACAATGTGCCGGAGGCTGACCGGATTAACTTAGGCAAGCTGGTACAGAGCGGCAATATCATTGACAACATAGATGTTTATCTGGATAAAAATAATCTGGACAAGCATATCTTTATAACCGGGGTAACCGGAAGCGGCAAGACGACTACCTGTCAGAAAATCCTTCTCGACAGCGGACTGCCTTTCCTGATTATAGAACCGGCTAAAACGGAATACAGAATTCTGACCAGGAAATATGATGATGTTATCGTCTTTACTCTGGGCAAGGACTTTGTTACTCCGTTCAGACTGAATCCGTTTGAGTTTTTTGAGCATGAAAGCATAACCTCCAGAGTAGACATGATTAAAGCCAGTATAGAAGCTTCCTTTGAGATGGAAGCGGCTATTCCGCAGATTATTGAAAGTGCTATTTACAGCTGTTATGAGGACTATGGCTGGGATATTGCGACTAATAAAAATGATAAATTCCCTGATCCGTTTGCTGACGGGGTGTATTCCTTCCCTACGCTGGAGGATCTAATCAATAAGGTCAAGTCGGTAGTAGAGGAGCAGGGCTTTGATGTCAGACTGAAAGATGATTATATCGGTTCTATTAGAGCCAGATTGCAGGGACTTCTGGTCGGTTCGAAGGGACTTATGTTAAATACCCGCCGTTCGCTGGATTTTGAAGATTTATTGGAAAGAAAAGTGGTTTTGGAATTAGAGGAAATCAGAAGCACGACGGAAAAATCGCTGGTGATGGCTTTTGTGCTGACGAATTTGCTGGAAGCTATCAAGGCCAGATTCTTAAAGCATGGCACATATCGTCACATTACTCTGGTGGAGGAAGCGCACAGGCTGTTAAGTAAGTATCTGCCTGGGGACAGCCCTAATAAGAAACAGGGGGTAGAGACCTTTACCGATATGCTGGCTGAGATAAGAAAATACGGGGAATCGCTGGTGATTGTTGACCAGATACCAAATAAGCTTACGCCAGAGGTCTTAAAGAATACTAATACGAAGATAGTGCATAAAATCTTTGCTCAGGATGATAAGGAAGCTATTGGCAATACGATCGTTTTGGAAGAGGAGCAGAAGGAGTTTTTATCTAATCTGGAAACAGGCCGGGCGGTAGTATTTACTCAGGGCTTTAATAAGGCTATTCAGGTTCAGATAGATAATATAACGAACACTACGAGTGAAGAACAGGCAGATGAAGATAAGCTGAGGGAAATAGTGTACCGCTATTATGCCAGCCAGTATCAAAAGGGCATAGTTCTGGGCAGCAATTTCCTTGACCATCAGCCGGACTTTCATGAGATGGCTTTATTGCTGGAGGTATCCTGCGATAAGAAGCTGGTCAAGCTGTTAGATGATTTTAGAAAAGGGAAAATAGAGCAGAAATATGTGGATTTGCTGCGTCAGTATAAGGACAGGATAGATTTTTCTCTGCTGGCGAGAATTGTAAGTCTTGATTTTTATCTGCGGCGTGAGGAAGGCAAAGGAAAATATAAGGCTTATTCAGAGGAGATATATCAGGTTATGGAGGAATTTTTGGGCAAGTATGCAGCTGGTGAATTAAATCAAAATGATATTCGTAATTATGGAGATAAACTAATTTAAAGGAGGAATCAGTATGGGTTTTTGGAGTGCGATAGGAGGGGCTTTATCAAGTGTTGGAAATGCGATAGGAGGAGCTTTATCCAGTGTTGGCAGTGCCATAGGAAGTCTTTGCAGCAGTATTGGCGGAGCTTTGTTTGGCGGTGTAGCGGCTTTAGCTGCTTCGATCTTAGGGCCAGTAGTAAGTTTGCCTTTGGCTGAGATTTTATTGACCGTAGGAACGATAGCCAAGATTGTCGGCTTTATCGCTGAAGCTTTAGGCTTGAAGGAAGAAAATGAGACACCGGAGGAGCTGGCCATGAAAGCCGAGCAGGCGGATAAGAAGCCGGAGGACTTTGACAGTACAGAGGCTTATATTGAATATCTAAGAAAAGAAGTAGAGGTAGACAAGGAAAAGCTGAAAAATTTGACTAATGAAGAAAGGCTTACTTATAAGACGATAGGAACTTCCTTGTATATTAAAGAAATAGAAGAGAAATACGGAGTAAAAATGCCGGGAGAATTTTGGTTAAGTGTAGAAAAAATGAATATGGACGGCAAGGCAGTACAGAAATATATCGAAAGCTTTAAAGAACATGGTTTAAATGATATGGGAGATATGGTATGCTATATGAAAGGGCTTCCTTTAGATGATTCTAAAGACAGAAGCAAGGTATCCGGAGCTATGCTGGAGGCTTTGAAGGAGCTTCATCCGGAGATGAAGGAAGAAGATCTGATAGGCAAGCTGTTGGATATGAAACTGGAAAAATAGAAAGGTTGTTTGGTAGCTGTGGCTGTACATAAGTATTTGTTCTTGATAGAAAATAATTTCATGACTGTTTTTAATAACAACAATGATGATATGCAGAATTTAGACATTTTAACTGACTGCGGGGAAAAGACTTTTCCAATCAAGGAGGATTTCTGGAGCTGGTGGAAAAATGCGGCTTCCTTTAATGAAAAGGAGGATTCAGCGGATTTTGCTTTCCTTTATGACTGCTATGATCCGGTAATAGCTCATACTTTGCCTGAAAGGGAGAGCAGCTGCTGGAGCTTTGCCAGGATAGCTGATTTCATTAAGGCTAAGGTGGAATATACTGCTTTGGAGCTGGTTATTAATTCTGGAGAAACTGATGAAAGGATTATAGCCTTTAATCGGACAAGAGGGAAAAAGCTGCAAAAGAAATTGTTCCTTGACCGTCATATAGGCGATATAGAAAAGATTATTGCTGATGATACTGCCCCGGTTCAGCTGTCTGAAGAGCAGTGTGCAGTCGCAGCTGAGGATAAAGGAGATTACTCACCATTTGTCCGTTACTTTGTAGAGAAACTGGAAAAAGAGGAGCAGGAAAGGTAAATATGCTTTTAGAAAATATTCTGCTGTTGTTGCTGATAGCAGAATATTTGTTTTAAGGAGGCTTTCTGATGAATGATTTAGAAAATAAGGCAGTTGAAATCAGTGAATTGACTAAGACCTTAACTGAAATATGTTTAGCTAAAATCAGTGAAGGCCAGTGCGGTCCGGCGATTGCGGATAAGCTTAAAAGGGGTATTGCTCTCGGTGCAGAAGAGATTTGGAATCTGCTGCGGGAAGATGACCAGTATCAAAAAATAATGAATGACTTGTCTCACAACAGCAGCTTAAAGGAGAAGATATTGATAGAAAAGCTGCTGAACTGTGATTATGAACGGGCTCAGATAGAGGCTTATGATAGAAAAAGACTGACAGACCCTAATCAGGGACACTGGGATTTATGGCAGAATCCCTGTGCTGAGAAGTACGGTCTGACAGCCAGAAATCCGGTTCTGGATATCCGGCATGACGGTCTTATAGGCATAGATTTTGGCACTAAAAGTACAGTCGTTGTATGTCAGGATGGAAATGAGCAGATTCTGCCCATGAGAATAGGCATAGGTCGTTTCAGCAAGGAACTGAATGCCAAGCAGTTTGAAAATCCGACTGTTATGGAGTTTAGAGATATCAACAGCTTTCTTGCGGATTATTCAGCCGCTGCCGGAAGACCTGCTACCAGGTGGGAGGATTTAACGGTTTCGCATACGGCTTATAATGACCTTTTGGGCAGTAAGAGCGATGATTATTACTCTTACTTTGCTGATTTGAAGCAATGGAGCGGCAATAAGGGCGGCAAGATTATAATTAAGGATAAAAAAGGAATTAAGAGACAGCTGCCTGATTATCTGGATATAATGGAAGGTGATTTTGATCCGATTGAGATATATGCGTATTATCTGGGCTTGTATATAAACAATATGCACACTGGCATCTATCTTGATTATTTATTATCATTCCCGGTAACTTATGAAATGAAGGTAAGAGAAAGATTAATCCAAAGCTTCAGCAATGGACTGAAAAAATCACTGCCGCAGGCAATTTTGGAAAATGCAGAGGCTATGCAGTCCTTTAGGGTAAGAGAGGGAGCCAGTGAACCGGCTGCCTATGCCTTATGTGCCTTGCAGGAATATGGAATTGAGCCTGATGGGGAGGAAACAGTTTTCTATGGTATCTTTGACTTTGGCGGCGGTACGACTGACTTTGATTTCGGAACCTGGCAGGCCGCTGATTTAGATGATAATTATGACTATATAATCAGGCACTATGGAGCCAGCGGAGACAAATATCTGGGCGGAGAAAACCTGTTGGAGCTTTTAGCCTTTGAGGTGTTTAAGGACAATCAGGAAAAGCTGCGGAAGGAGGAAATAGCTTTTCAAAAGCCTGATGAATGTTTAAGCTTTGCCGGAAGTGAGATTTTAATCAGTGATTCTCAGGAAGCTAAAATTAATATGAAGCAGCTGATGGAAAAGTTCCGTCCCTTATGGGAACAGGAGGACGGATATGAGAAATTATATGAAAATGGTTTAGTCAAGGTCAATCTCTTTGATAAGAACGGCGTATTGAAGCTGAATACGGAGCTGGATTTTCAATTAGATAAGCTGGAGAATATCTTAAAGGACAGGATAGAAAAAGGGGTAAGGAATTTTTTTGATGCTTTGAAGCTGTCATTTATGGCTAATAAGGCTAAAAATATAAAAGAAATGATTATTTTCTTAGCCGGTAATTCCAGCAAGTCACCTGTTGTTTTAAGCCTGTTTAAAGCTTATGTTGAGGAAATAAATAAAGATATACAGGGAGGAGAAAACAGGCAGTATTTTAAAATCTACCCGCCTTTAGGAACTAAAGAAGCTTTGGAAATTCAGCAGGAAAGAGGAATTGCTTATTCCGACAGCAGCTTTATCCGACCTACCGGTAAGACGGGGGTTGCCTTTGGACTGATCGATGGCCGGGAAGGCGGAATGATTAAGATTATTTCTGCTGATAATCAGGCAGGGGAAATTAAGTTTAATTATTATTTAGGCAGAAACCGCAGAAAGAAATTTTTGCCTGTTTTAATGCGGGATACAGAGTATAATCAATGGGTTAAATTTGCTAAAGCTGATGTGTCAGACTTTGAAATCTATTATACTGACCTGCCGGAGGCCAGCAGTAATGGGCTGCCGATTGCCGGTATTAAGAAGAAACGGTGCAGAATCAGTGTGACCGATGAAAATGCGTATATCTATATCAGGGCTGTAAAACCGAGTGTGATTCAATATGTGGTTGCCGAGACAAAAGATTTAGATTTAGCAATCTATCTGACGGATATAAATGAACTGGAGTTGAATTAAACAAGAAAAGCAATCCAAATCATTTCCTGAAAATTAGTTAAAATTAAGGAAGTGGTTTGGATTTTTTATTTTGTCGTATTTTGTTATTATATAAGAAAGAGACAATCACCTCATAAATGAACATAAGAGCATTATTTAGGAAACTAATGATAATGAAATTGTGTCATAATTAAAAAGGAGTGTATTTTGGAAAGGAGTGAGAAAAATGAGTAATTTTTTTACTCATTGTTGGACTGCTTGCTGTTTTTTGGTTTATTACTGTACCTGTAATCATTTTGGTAATATTTTTATACTTAAGAAAAAGACGGGTTGATTTACTGTAAAAATGTTGCTGAGAAAATGAGGTGAAGGAAAATTTATGAATTTAGATATAAACAAATAGGAAGGAAAATAGCATATTATCGTAAATTGAGGAATTTAACTCAACAGCAGTTAGCTGTGAAAATAAATATCAGCAAGAGTTCTTTGGCTAAAATTGAATGCGGCACATATAACAACAGTGTTTCTTTATCTATCTTAATGATGATTGCTGATGGGTTAAATATTGATTTAGATATGCTCTTTAAAACTGACAGCAGGGAAGATAAATTAATTGGTCTTGATGATTGATTATTAAAGCTTCAGTTCAAATCAGTTCCACCATATATTATAAGAATTATCCTGCTTGTCGTTTCTTTGTAGTTCTGTTTAATACATGATTGTACGGATAATTCTTATAATCCATGCTGTCCCTGATTTGAACTGATAAAAAATAATAATCTTATCATTATCTATACAGCGTGTCTATTGCAATATAAGAAGGAATTTGCTAAGTATAAAAAGAATATATGAAATATATTCTTTTTATACTGGTCGTAATGGATTTTATAAGAGGCTGGAAGAAGGTAAGAAAGACACACTTAAAAAACTGAATATTCTGATATTTTGTCAATAGATATTGTATTCAAATCCTTACTAATAATTCTGGACCGAAGACATGAATTCAAGTTTATTCTGGATATAGACCTGTTAAGGAAGTTCTTTAATATACCACCAAAGTGTAAGTTTAGAAATGAATGGCTATTTACCAAGCTAGGCAGCTATTCAGATCCATATTACTATGATACTGATAATATGATTGATCTAACAGTAGAGAATGCAGACCAGATATGGAGAGCAGATATCCAAAATCTATTTGGTATAAAATTTGGAAATAAATTAATACCAGAAGAAATGAAAAAGAACCAAATAAGGTGGTGGAATTCAACGGTTGAAGCAGTATTAAAATATAAGAGAAACCAAAAAGTATTTGGATGTAATCGAAAAAATCAAAAAGGAGGCTTATAAAAAGATACATGGTGAATAATCTTGTTTAGCTTAGTTTAAGGAAAGATTTATTATGTCTATAAAAAATAATAAAAAGAAAGAAGGAATTTAATTATGTTTAACTTTTATAATTATG
>JBJDXG010000319.1:0-2102 GCA_051866555.1 bacterium
GTTTACCGGCTGGCTTGATTTACCAAGTGAATATGATAAGGATGAGCTGCAGCGTCTGGAGGAGGCAGCAGCTAAAATCAGAGAACAGGCAGAGGTTTTTCTGGTTATTGGCATAGGCGGCTCTTATATTGGGGCCAGAGCCGGGATTGAAATGCTGTGCTCTTCATTCTATAATCAGGTTCCCCATGAGAAGCGTCCGGCTGTTTATTTTGCCGGCAACAATCTCAGCCCGGATTATTTGAATTCACTTTTAGAGATAATCGGGGAAAAGGATATAGCTCTGAATGTTATTTCCAAATCAGGGACAACGCTGGAGCCGGCTATTGCCTTTCGGGTTTTCCGCAGTCTTTTGGAAAAACGCTACGGCAGGGAAGAAGCCAGAAAGAGGATTTATGTGACTACCGACAAGGCTAAAGGAGCTTTAAAGACCTTAGCCGATAGAGAGGGATACACTGCTTTTGTCATTCCGGATAATATCGGCGGTAGGTTTTCTGTTTTAACTCCGGTGGGCCTCCTGCCTCTGGCCGTTGCCGGTTTACAAGTAAGAGAAATAATGGCAGGAGCATTCGCGGCAGAGCAGGAATATGCTGACTCTGATCTGCATAATAATATCTGTTACCAATATGCGCTCCTGCGCCGTCTTATGGACAATAAGGGGAAGAAGCTAGAGCTTTTAGCTGCCTATGAGCCTGATTTATTGAGCTTTTGTGAATGGTGGAAGCAGCTCTTTGGGGAAAGTGAAGGCAAAAACGGCAAGGGCCTTTTTCCGGCCTCAGTATCCTTCTCGACCGATCTCCATTCCTTAGGCCAGTTTATTCAGGACGGCAGCAAGATACTCTTTGAAACTGTTTTAAAGGTGGAAAAAAACAGGCAGGATTTTCAACTGTTCAGGGATGAGGATAATTTAGACGGCTTAAATTATCTGGCGGATAAGAAATTAAGTGAGATCAATGAAAAAGCCTGCTTAGGCACTTTGGCAGCTCATGAGGCCGGAAAAGTACCTAATCTGGTGCTGCATATTGAGGAGCTGTCTGAATATTACTTCGGCAAGCTGGTTTACTTTTTTGAAAAGGCCTGTGCAGTGAGTAGCTATCTTTTGGGAGTCAATCCATTTGACCAGCCGGGAGTAGAGCATTATAAGAAAAATATGTTCAGTCTTTTAGGTAAAAAATAAGCTGAAAAATGATAAAAGGCTGTCTTAATTTTAAGACAGCCTTTTATTGCTGAAGGTTGGCAGATATTTTTTGCTGTACATAATGAGCCAGATTGTCTTTTTCCTCTGCGGTTAGGCTTTCCGGATAAATGGGCTGCCCGACTATGACCTCAACTCTGGCCGGTTTGATCAGCAGTCCGTTGGCTCCCATGATTTTATAAGAGCCGTTGATTGTGACCGGCACGATGGGAACTTGAGCCTTCTGAGCTACTTTCAGGCTGCCCTTTTTGAAATCATTTAATTTAGCAGATTTACTGCGGGTTCCTTCCGGAAAAATGATCATAGAGTGGCCTTCTTTTAATAATTTAATTGTTTCTTTGATAGTTTCCAGAGACTTTCTGGGACTTTTGCGGTCCAGAAAAACACAGTTTAAGGCTCTCATCCAATTATGTACTAGAGGCAGCTTTTCTAGCTCTATTTTGGCAACAAAGCCTTTTTCTTTAGGTAGATAGCCTAACAATATTGGAATGTCAAAATTAGCCTGATGGTTGCTGACAAAAAGTACATTTCGCTCAGGCGGAATCAGCTCCAGGCCTTTGATCACGACAGTGCTGCCGGTGTTTTCTACCATCTTGCGGGCCCAGGTGCCTGCTATCTGATGGATATATTGTTTGGCTGCATCTGCACCTTTAGTTTGCCGGATTTTTTTTATTTCAGGCCAAAACAGCAGAGCCCTGAATTGATAGAGCCAGAATTTAATAAACCAGATTATTGTTTTAAGCATTATTTCACCTCACCTTCTAAAAGTAATTATAACATAAAAGCATGAACAAGGAGGGAATGATTTGTCGGATTATGAGCAACTGAAAAAATTATTGCAGGAAAAAGAGCAGCGCATACAGGAGCTGCAGGAGATAATCGATGATTCACAGATTATTTATAATCTGTA
>JBJDXG010000320.1:0-9126 GCA_051866555.1 bacterium
GCCTTTAAACAAAGCATAATAATTTTTCAACTCCTGAAAGTCAGCTTCATATTCGCTTAATTCTTGTTTTACCGTCAAAGCCTTATTTTTTATATCATCACACTGTTTTTCCAGATATTGATTCTGTTGCTTTAGTTCTTCAATAACCTGATTTTTTTCCTGCAATAATTCGCTCAGCTTTTGGAACTCAACTCTAATCTGCTCCAGCCGCTTTACAGCCACAGCTTCTTTTTCCTTCTGCTGCTCTAAAACAGAATTAAGTCTGGCATTAGCATTACAGAACTCTCTATACTTGGCATTTTCCAAGGACAGCTTTTCTTTTAAAGAGGCAATCGTTTTTTCGTATTCCTCTAATTGCAGAGACTGCTGCTGCAATTCCTGCTTTTCTTCCTCTTTATCAGCCTTTAACACTGCCCTCAGCCGGTTAATTATTTCAGTTTTTCGCAGCATTGCCAAAAACATTTCCTGAAAATCATCTTCCTTCATAGCTCTGCTCCCTTCGACATTATTTAATAAGCATTTCTGTTTTTTTGCTTTAATTCCTTTTCTTTCATCGCAAAAGATACCATTAACCGACCCTTAATACTATTTAAGCACAAAAAAGCAATCCGGATATAGCATAAATAATGCTTAAAATAACATTGATATTTAACTTTATCTGCACTATTATCATAACAAGAATTAAACAAATAAAAAATCCAATTTACTTCCGATTTTTCAGCTCTTTTTTCGGAAATAAATTGGATTCAATTCTCATAATTTAGTGAACATATTTTTCTAATTCTTTGACCTTAAGCAGCAAATTCTCTTTAACTAAATCTTCAAATTCTTTTAAAGCCCAATTAACCTTGCTTACTGCTAACTCTTCAATTTCATCAGATCTAAAATCTATTGCCCAGGTCAAATCATCAATAAAGCTTTTAGCAGCCTCACTGAAATTACTAAAATACCACATATTTTTAAATTTTGAATTTCCAAATAAACCTTCACCGGCATATACCTCATCATAATCAAAATCCATATCTGCTATATAGCCATCAATACCGCTGCTGGATACATCCTTTAAAGCAGAAATAATTTCAGAAGTAGTGCTGTAATCATCAAAATCTTTTAATACTTCGATCATCGTACCTCTTTCTTTTAAATAAACTGAAAAATCCTTCCAGGATTCAGATATTTTATTATTCTCACCAAGCAATTCTTTTATCTCAGCATACAAATCTGCCAAAAATTTTCTTATCTCCAGATTGTATTTATAATATACACTATCCTCCGCATCACAGCAAATATAATAAGGTTTCAGTACCTGAACCTTATATTCGACAAACACTTTTTTCAGCAAAGGTCTATAAGCCGACGGCGAATAGCACAAATTAGAGAACTCATCCCTTGCCGCAGATCTTGCAGCCCTCTCAGAACTATATTTGCTCTGATATTCATTTCTGCTGCGAGGAACTGAAATCGAATAATTTTTAGTATTCCATTTAACATCACTGCATTTAACCCTTTGAACAGAAAAATTATCAGCATATTCTTTTAATTTACTAACGATATCAGCAAAGCCTGCCATTCCTTTCTTATCTGTAACAGCAAATTCAATGATTTTTAAGGCATTCGTAGGACAGCCTGCCACCAATTCTGTTATTTTACCCAGATCAGCCTCCTGAATTGCTTTGCCCGGAACGGCCTCAGCATTTCCCGCAGCATCTTCCTTTAAATACTCCGTATTCAGCAAACATAACCCACAGCCATTGCAATTTTCTGATACAACTAATTTTTTCATTTTTAAATCTCCCCCTTATTAATAATTTGAAATAACATCATTCATTTTGTTTATATATTCTTCACCTGTCTGTATCATCTTTAAAGCAGTCTCAGGTATCTCTCCTTTATCTGTAACAACCGGAACCTGAATAATATCAGCTATTGCCGCAGCAAAATTAACACAGGTCATGAGAACACCCTTGTCATAATCAGAATAAGCGTAAACATTTAAACCATTTCTGTTAATAGTTTTAGCCGTTTCTTCAATGGATTTTGTAAATAAAACATTCATTTTCATCAGTAAGGCAGATATCCGGTCAGCTCTGGCAATAATAGCATTATAGACTTCACATATAGATTCCGCCTGAGAATAGACTACATTCGCAGCCCTAAACTGACTGTTGGCAGCTGATAAATAGCGTTCAGAATCCTTAGTCATAATATTAAATAATGAACATAAAACTTCTTTGTTAGTAAGATTCTTTTTCAGGTTAATAGACAATGACTGCAAATTATTTATTTTATTGATATTACTTAAATCAACACTAAGAGTTAACTCTTTTCCCTGCTCTAAATTTATTTCCTGTATTTGACCATATACTTCCAAAAAGCGCGGAAAGGTAAACTCCATTATTGCCTTTTTCTTTTTTAAAACGTTTACCAAACGTTTATCGGTAAATTCCCTTTTCTGTTTAACCATTAATTCCGCTTCTTCTTCTTTTTCAAAGGCTCGGGCATATTTTTTCAAGGCTCTGTCGTCTATCTTCCCCGCCTTTATTGCCGACGAAACTACCGTACACAATACCAGTCCTTCAATTATCATTTAACTTCCCCCTAAATTCAAAACTAACGGTTTATCAAGCTGTGATTCATACTCCTTAATACTCGCAAATCTAACCTCCTTGCCAAACAGATTCAGTATTTTATTTAATCCCTGGGCAATACCGTTAAAATCACAGGTCTGCTCACAGGCACTGCCAATAATCCTGTCAAAACCGGCCTGAATCTCAGCGTCCCAAAAGCTATATTCTCTCTCCACTGCGGCCTTTAAATTCTCCCGCTGCATGGACATCTCATTTAAAGCAGCAGCTTCTATTCTTTTTATTTGATTCTCCTTCAGCTTATAATCATTGAGATGCTTTATCGTATTTATCACATCAACCACAGCACTGCATACTACAGTAGTAACAACGGTTCCTAATATCTCACCAGCTACTGCTCCTGCTACAACGCCGACTCCCGGAAAAAGCAGACCGCCTATTATTAAACCGACTTCTCTGGCAGCCGTACCAGCCAGTAAAACCAGTCCCTGCTCCTGAATCTGTTTAACAAAATCAGCTCCATCTATTTGCCCGTTCAAATACTGTAAGGATGATTCCTTTACAATAAGTCCTACCGCAATTAACTGATTAAGCTCTTTACTGACCATAAATTTAGATAATGCATTTCCTTTGCCTAAAGCTGAAGAAAGAACATCAGCAGCAATTTTTTTACCTCCGCCAGCCAGAGCTACTTCTCCGGCAATTCCTCCGGTACTCTTAACCGCTTCAGAAATATCCTCCTCTCCCTTCATAACATGAACAATATGTCTGGCAGCTTCCATGGTTAAAGGCACTAAAGAATCGCTTAAAGAATCCCTTGCACCATGCAAAAATTCATTTCCCATATTAGAGGCTGTCTGCATGGCTATTTTGGTATTCAAATGCATTTCAGCATTCAGCTTCTCCCTTAAAATTCTCTGTCTTCCTTTTAAAGTTAAAGAATTATTTTTAGCCAAAGCAATTTTTATATCGCTTTTTTCCCCTTTAGAAGCATTAAATTTTTTAGAAGTGACCCGATAATTATAATCCTGATTAGCAGCCTCTTTTAAATCATGGTCGGTGAAAAAAGGATTATTTTTAGTTCTGTTATGAATCTCCTTCAGTGATACAATATGATCAGTCTCAGGAGCATGTCCGGCCCAGGCTGAAGAAATATTTTCTCCGTTTTTGTTTTTCATATGGTACTTATTTTGAGAAGCCTTCTGACTTAAATGCAGTTCCTGACCTGTCAGCGGATCACGATAAGTTTTTTTATTTTGAAAAACCTTTTTCTTATAATTTTTCTTTCCGCTGTCTGAATCCCATAATTTGTTCCTGTTTAACTGATTATATTCCTTAGTGACCCCATATTCATTTTTTGAATTTTCTTCATCAATCATGATAAACACTTCCTTAATTACAATCTGCACCTTCTATTAAAGCTGTTTATTAACTGTCTTTATAATAACAAGATATGATAAAATAAAAAATCAAATTTAGTTCCTGATTTTTTACTTTTTATCAGGAACTAAATTGGATTCAAAACAGATCTAATTTCACGCAGCTTCTTCAAAGTATTAATTTTGACTTTTCCCATATTAGCAACCATCTCACCATATGCAGACGAAACAAAATCAACAGCTTTACTGATTACTTTCAAGCAAAAAATCAATAACATTCACTTGCTTGATTCCGTCCTCATTCATTGGCAATTCATCCATTGTTATAATAAATTTAGGATAATGGTCATTTATTTTCTTTAACGGTGTTATCTCTCGTTCAAAAGTTATTGGGTCAATGATACTGGCAGATACCTGATAATATATTCTGTCATCACCCTTTTGGGCTATAAAATCCACCTCCAATTCCCCAACCTTCCCAATATAAACATCATATCCCCTTCTTAGCAATTCTAAATAAATAATGTTCTCCAGAATATGACCGATATCTGAATTTTTATTGGCAAGAAGCAGGCTTCTAAGTCCCTGGTCAACCAGATAATACTTCTGTAAAGATTTTAAATACTGTTTTCCCTTAACATCATATCTCCCTGCTTTATATAGAATAAATGATTCCTGCAAGGCATTAATATAATTTTCCACCGTAGCAGAAGTTGTTTTCCTGCCAAAAGAGGTCAGGCTGTCTGCTATTTTTTTCGGCGATACAATATTCCCGATATTATCGAATAAAAAACGTATTACACTGTCTAAAAGCGAAACATCATGTATCTTCCTGCGTCCAACGATATCCTTTAAAAGAACTGTATTATATATCCCCTGCAAATAATCTCTCCTTATATCTTCGTCAGGAATAAAAGCCGTATATGGGAATCCGCCATTTTTAAAGTAGCTGTTCCAGGCATTACGTCTGTCACCTGCAACCAATTCATAGTATTCTGCAAAAGACAAAGGCAGCATCTGAATCTCAATATATCTGCCGGACAGCAAAGTAGCCAACTCACCTGACAGCATATAAGCATTGGAACCGGTTATATATAAATCTGTGTTTTTAGTAACAAATAAAGAATCTACTGCTTTCTGAAAATTGGGCACAAGCTGTACTTCATCTAAAAACACATAGGTCATCTTCTCCGGCAGTAAGCGTGTCTTTATATAATTATACAAAGCATGATAATCAAGCAAGGGCTCATTTTCTAATTTTTCAAAGTTTAGATAAATGATCTGCTCATTAGCTGCTCCCTGTTCCAGCAAATAATCCTGAAACTGCTCCAACAAGGTTGATTTTCCACATCTTCTGACACCGGTTATTACCTTAATAATCCTTTTATCCCTCAGCCGTACTAACTTATCTAAATATCGTTTGCGCTTTACCATACTCTCACCTCATGATTATCGTATCATAAAAAGTATTGGCATTCAATCAGTTTTTATTTTGTAAAATAAAAACTTTTATTATTTTTATCTTTTTTTATTTGTATGATAAATATTTCAGCATGATTCTAGTTTAGGCAGTAAACAGTCTTTCCATTCTCTGCATTAAATTTCTCAGAGCGTCATCCGTCAATTCCAGCAGTAAATAATGCACAGAATATAACAGCAGCTTTTCCTCAGCCTTAGGAAAAAGCCTGCTTAATCCTGTATCCTCTAAGATATGACTTACTAACTCAGGTATCCTGTCAGGTACAGCAAGGGCAATAAATTCCTCTAACTGCTCTTCATTTTCAGCTATATATTTTTTTATCTTGTTTACCGCCTTGCTGTTAGCAGTAAACTCCTCCTCATAAAATTCATCTGCCTCCTTTAAACTGTCCTCCACCCCGTATAAACGGTTCAGCTTAAGAAAGTATTCCGGCTCAAAGCCGGTAAAGGCTAAGCGGTTTAAGATGCAGGACAGCGGAACAGGCAAAAATTCCTCAAACTGCTCTAAATCGCACATATCATAATCAGCGGCTTCACTTAAAGGAGCATAAAGCAGCTCCTGCTTTTTATAAACGTCATAGTACCACTCACAAATGTTGGATAAATGTGCAAAGCCGTAAAGAGTAAGCTCCTTATCGACCTTATCCTTCTGAAAAAAGTAATCGCACAGATGAATGAAGAAAGCGATCAATCTTTCTAAGGTCTTATAGTTTTTGCCATTGTCATGCTCTATCTGATATTCCTTGTACTTCCACAGCTTAGAAATGACAGGATTAATATCGGTAGATTTAACGATTCTGGTTTTATGATTGATAATCAGCTGATAAAAGAAAAGCGGGGCTATCCTCTGCAAATCCTCCTGCGCATTTATTTTCCAGCTGATACAGCTGATATTTTCCTTAAAAATCTCCTCCTGCAACCCTCTTATTCTTTCCAGGCAGCCTTTATAGATTCGGGCAATTTCCTCTACATCATCAGAGGTAATAAACAATTCATCCTGTTTAAGCGATTCCCTGTCAGTTTTTTTATAGCAGAAAAGCGCCTCTATCTGCTCCTTGTATTGTTCTTTTCGGCTTATCATTTGCTTAAGAAACTGCAAAGCCCTGCTGCTGTCTAAATAATTCAGAATATCCTGCTCCTCGGTTCTTGATTCTCTTGACTGGTCCAAAAGCAGTCCCAAATCACAAATAACGGCGCAGTACAGCCATTTCAGCTCATCATTTCTCTCCCTTTGCAGTCTTTTATACAGCTCTCGGCACAGCATAAGCTTATTATCAGACGGCAAAGCATATTTCCGGCAGATACTTTGAAATTTAGCCTGATACTCCTGACACGCCTGCTTCGCTTGGCTTAAAGAGAGTTTTTCCTGCTCCAGCCGTACAGGCAAAGGCAGGTCACTCGCCAGAAAAACGTCAACTATATCATCCAGCTTTTTGCCCATGATAATATTATACATTTCCTCTTTGCTTAAATCCTGATAATCCTTTTCTTCCATCTCCATTTTTACCACCCCCTATATCGTATGATTTTAAAAAAGCAAGCCAATATATATCCTAAGCTCTCGGAAATATATTGGCTGCCTAATCAAGTGATTCTTATTTATAGAACGGAATATTATAGGCTTCCTGGAAGATAAGCTCTCCCACAGGCTGAACTACACCGCATTCAGCCCAGCTGCCCTCTCTAGGTATATAAACCCATTCACCATTTTGCAGCACATACATTTTTTGTGTACTGTAATTGTATTTATAGTGATACCATCTGTTTTCATAGACCTTATAGCCCGCATCGGCATCAACCTCAATCACCTTTACAGAGATTTTATAAACCGGCGGCTTGTACAGCTTTACCTGCAAGGAATTGAGATTAGCATACCACGCAGTTCCCATATGAGCGTCACATAAAGGATAATTAACATCATTATACAAATAATTCTTGTAGTCAGCAAATGCCGCTGTGCTGAACAGCAACACCAGCAAAACTGCACTTAAAACAACCCCTATTTTTTTCATTTTCCATTCTCCTTACTTGTTTTTTTAATTTTAATATCTTTAATAATTATTTTATATATTTAATATTTCCTGCAAGAAATTGTTTTTCAGTCGTCATATCCTGTCTGCACTATTATAATAACAAGAATTAAACAAATAAAAAATCCAATTTACTTCCGATTTTTCAGCTCTTTTTTCGGAAATAAATTGGATTCCATTATCTTATATCAAATATTATAGAATATAGAATAATTTTCGCTTAAATGCTTATCTAAGCTCCATATCATTACTTTAATATAAGAATTTGTGTTTTTCTTGTATTTTTCATAAGCCTTTATAATTGATAAATCACCAATACCCATTTTCATAGTCATAGCTGTATTTGGAAATTTTTGAGCTATATCCATTAAATCTTTATCTTCTAATTCCCTTCCATACCATTCCCATGGAGCTTCATTATTAGCTGTTTTCTGTAATAACTCTGCCATTTTATAAGCTTTTTCTCTGCGAATAGTACCATCTTTTATATGAGCAATATGATTACCTGTTTCAATAATAGTAGCCAATGGCAAAATCAAAGTATACTTATTACTATTATTTATCATGTCCTGCAATTTTTCCATTACTTTACTGCGTTCTTCATTCATAAATGGTATATCCAAAATATTAGCCATAATAGAAGTATCTATAAATATTACCTGCATTATTATAAACCTAACCAATCATAATTTTTTTCTTTTTTAGAAGGATTTTTTATAGTTTTTAATATCTCATCCTTAGTAGATAAATCTCCTATATTTCCTTTAGCTATTAACCTGCAATATTCTGGCATTTCAGTGAGAATAACAAATTTACTGCTGCCATCACTACTATCTCTATAACATACTGAAACCCCATCTAATTCATTACCTGAAAGAGCATTTAACAAAGCAGGACTATGGGTAGTAATTAATAAACTTATATTCCTTTTTTTAGCTACCTCTGATATGGAATTTATTAAGGTCCTGGCTCTGCTGGGATGAACTCCATTATCCACCTCTTCTATTATAACCATACTATTTTCTTCTTCACTTATTAAGGCAGTAATAATAGCTAAACACCTGATAGTTCCATCAGAAATTCTTTTAGCATCAATTAGCTCTTCACCATATTTCTCCTGTAAAGCAAATATGACGTCACCTATACTTGTTTTTATAAATTTAATATCTAAAACTTCATTTTCCGGTAATCTTTTTATTAAAGACAATATTTCCTTTTTATTAGCCTCTTTATTTTCATGGACTTCACATAAATTATACAGCACTGATGAAATATTTTCCGCATTTGCTTTAATATCAGTGTCATTCATGCGAGAATAATCTCTCATCGCAGAAGGAATGGGATTTAAAAATAATATTTTCCTTAAATTTTCAATTACAAAAGCTACATATTTAATATTTTCTTCCATTAGTTTATTATCATTTGGCATTTTGGAAACTATCTGAGGCAGAACTGCTGAATATCTAACGCATACAATATCAGGATTTCCTCCCTGCTTTCCATTGTTGTATTCAACCTTAATATCTCCGCTTATCCAGTCGGTTTCGATCGAGGATATATCCGCCCCGACGCTGCCGCCGCCCACCGCGTAGCTTTCGGCGTTATCGTATTCGTAAGTCGTCTCGCCGCCGCCCGAATGAGTATAGCTACAGC
>JBJDXG010000321.1:0-2100 GCA_051866555.1 bacterium
ACCTTAGCTGTATTGTCAATCTCTAAAAGAAAGCCGCGCTTAACCTGGTCGATCCCATTTACCTTGATTATATTTAATTTTAACATCCCAATAAGAGACGCCACCTCGCCTAAAAGCCCGAATTTATCCTTTTCAATGCTGTATTCCAAATACCACTTATCCATCAGAATTCCTTTCCCGGCCGGCCAGCTTTTCCTGCAAAAAATCAGGGCTGACTAAAATATGCCGCGGTTTACTGCCCTCATACGGCCCGATAATGCCCTTGGCTTCTAATATATCCATCAGGCGTCCTGCTCTGGCATAGCCTATTCTAAGCCGCCTTTGCAGCATTGAAGCTGAAGCCTGCTTGCTTTCCATAACGACCCTTATCGCCTCATAAAAGAGCTCATCAGTTTCTTCCTCAGCAATTTTTACTGTACTGTCCGTTTCCGTAATAGTTATTTCTTCCTCATCCGAGGAAATTCCTTGTTCAGCTAAAAATTTTACGATATTTTCAACTTCCTTATCGCTGATAAAAGCCCCCTGCACCCGCACAGGATGCAGTGAACCGATAGGAGAAAACAGCATATCGCCTTTCCCCAGCAACTTTTCTGCTCCGGCCATATCCAGAATAGTTCGGGAATCGACCTGGGAGGAGACGGCAAAAGCAATGCGGGAAGAGATATTGGATTTAATGACCCCGGTAATAACATCCACCGACGGCCTTTGGGTAGCAATGACCAGATGAATACCGGCAGCCCGGGCCAGCTGAGTTAAGCGGCAGATAGAATCCTCCACCTCTTTAGCCGCCACCAGCATCAAATCTGCCAATTCATCAATGATGATTACGATATAGGGCAATGGTATCTCCCCCCGGTTAAAGCCGGAAATATTTCTCACCCCATGCTCGGAGAAGATCTGATAACGGCGGTCCATCTCCTTAACGGCCCACTTTAATGCCCCGGCTGCTTTTTTAGCCTCAGTCACCACCGGAGCAATCAGATGAGGAATACCGTTATAGCTTACCAGCTCAACCATTTTGGGGTCTATCATCAAAAATTTCACCTCATCAGGCGAAGCCTTATAGAGAATACTGGTAATAATAGTATTAATGCAGACGCTTTTGCCGGAGCCTGTCGTTCCGGCTACCAGCAAATGCGGCATTTTCGTCAAATCAGTAATAACCGGATTGCCGGCAATATCCTTGCCAAGACCCACAACCAGCCGTCCCTCTGCTTTTTGAAATTTATCGGCAGTCAGTATCTCCCTGAGGCTGACCATCGTGGTCTGCCGGTTCGGCACCTCAATGCCCACCACTGATTTGCCCGGCACCGGTGCTTCTATCCGTACCCCGGAAGCAGCCAGAGCCAGAGCTATATCATCAGTTAAATTGATGATCTTGCTGACCTTGACACCGGCCGGAGGCTGAAGCTCATAACGGGTAATCGTCGGTCCCTGCTGCACCTCAACCACCTTGGCATTAACTCCGAAGCTGGCCAGAGTACTCTCCAGAAGCCTGGCATTCTCCTTGATTTCCCGCTGACTCATGCCCTTGCTTTCAGCCGGCTTAGGCGCCAATAAATCTATCCCCGGCAGCTGGTAATTTTCCTTCAGCTTAGTCTGCACCACCGTTTTTTCCTGCAATTCAGCGATTTTAACCTCAGGCGGACGGGAAAAAATCAAAGGCTTTTCCTCCTGAGGCACATCTGTCTTGCTTTTTTTCTCCGCCTTTTCCTTAGCTTCTCTCTTCTTCTCTTCCGGATTGGCTTTTTTTGGAATTTTATTTAAAAAGATTGCCGCTTCTTCTTTCAGCCAGGCCCCAATCTCTTCTAAATTGATTTTAAAATAAAAGAAAGCAAATAATAAAACACCCAGCGGCAAACAAACGTATAAGCCTACCCGGCCTAAAAAAGCCATCAGGCAGAAAGAAAGCAGGGCTCCCACTAAGCCGGCCCCTTCCCCGGACTGATAGGCAGACTGCACAGCCGTTTTGAAATCATATTCTTCCAGCGGCAAGGTCAAATGAAGGCAGACAGATAAAAAAAGAAAAATCCCCAGAGAAAAATAAGCTGCCTTTTTTATTTCCTCCCGCTTGCCGACCAGTAAAAGAAAGCTTCCGGC
>JBJDXG010000322.1:0-4627 GCA_051866555.1 bacterium
CTTTTCTTCTAAAAAATTTTTGGCAATTGAGTTAAAGGATTTAAAATTTTTTGTTGGGACAGGGATTGTGAGCTTTGTTTTTTTTAATTATTGCTATTTTAATGCTATTAAAATGTGCAGTATCTCGGCAGCCGCTCTTCTGCTTTATACTTCTCCTGTTTTTGTAATGCTGATTTCTCTGCCGGTTTTAAAGGAAAAAATTAATCTGCTTAAAATAGTAGCTCTTCTGCTCACCATGGTTGGACTCAGCTTTATCACAGGTATTTGGAGCAGTACTGAGCCAGTATCTAAAGCTGGTCTTTTATTTGGTCTTGCCTCTGGCTTAGGATATGCGATGTACAGCATTTTTGGCAAGTTTTTAGTTAATAAGTATCATGTTTTGACTATTACATTCTATACCTTTTTGGTTGCTTCATTAGGAATAATACCTTTAATTGATTTGCCTGATTTGTTTGGCAAGCTGAGCTGTGGAAATACGCTTTTTTCTGCTTTTGGCATTGCTTTCTTTTGTACTATACTGCCGTTTTTGGCTTATACTAAGGGACTGTCTGGGGTAGAAGCAGGAAAAGCGGCTGTTTTGGCCACGGCGGAGCCGTTAGTAGCAACTATTTTGGGATATTTGCTTTATGGAGAGAGCTTGACGCTGGTTAAATTTATAGGAGTAGGTCTGATATTTAGTGCGATCGTTATTCTAAATAAGAAGGAAAAGTCTATTCATGATTTGGCGGTGCAAGATAAATAAAAACTGGTTTCTTTTTAATGGAAACCAGTTTTTATTTGCTTTTTTAATCAGTAACTATGTCCTGAACCAGTACGGTTGGAAAATCAACGAGATTTTTTTCTTTTGGTTTATCCAGCTCTTTGCCGTCTTTTTCATAAACCAGGATTACTGGCCGCAGCAGAGCCTCCTGATTTTGTTTCAGAACAACACCTATTTCTCCGGTATTTAAACGCACTATAGTACCAATTGGATAAGGTGAGATACATTTTAAGAATGCTTTAACTATATCAGGATCGAAAAAAGTAGCTGAGCCGCCTAAAATGAATTCTAAAGCCTTATGCGGCAGGTAAGCTTTGCGGTAAGGACGATTGGCTGTCAGTGCATCATAAACATCAGCGATAGAGGTGATACGGGCTAGTTTATGGATTTGTTTTCCCTTTAATCCCTGCGGGTAACCTGAGCCGTCAAATTTTTCATGATGCTGATAAGCGATATGGGCAGAAATAATATTAAAGTTTTTGTTTCTGCGAATAAATTCAAAACCGTATTCCGGATGGTGCTTGATAATATTATATTCCTCATCATTTAATTTTCCTGGTTTATTAAGTATGTGAATGGGAATTTTTATTTTGCCGATATCATGGAGAAAAGCACCTATGCCTAAAATCTTTAATTCGTTTCTGGAAAGCTTAAGACTGATGCCTACGGAAATAGCCAGAATGGCTACATTAACGGAGTGAGCAAAAGTATAGTTATCAAAGGAACGAATATCGGTTAAGTTAAAAATCAGTACATCCTTGCTCAATAACTCATCGATAATTTGATTAACCGCTTCTGCTATTTGCGTGTAATTTAAGTTGGATTCATCAATGATTTTTACTAAATTTTCTTTGACAATTTTGATGGTTTCCTGCCTTACCGTATCAGAAATAAGGTCATTAATTTCTAAATTAAGATTAAAATGCTGAATTTTTTTATTAACTACATAAGCTGATTCAATTCCAAAATCTTTTAACCGGGAGATATATTTACTGTTCAAAACTATGCCTTTGCTGAGAAGAACTGAACCATCAGAGCCATATATATTTTTGGCTAAGATTGCTCCTATCTGCGTGTCGTCTAAAAAAACTAATTTCATTTTATTTCCTCTGCCTTAATATAGTAATCTAATATAATTATAAACGATTTGTTACTTTCTGTATATAAAAATCAGGAAATTTTTTTGTTTTAATTTAAAGGAATATTAATTGACATTGCCGGTTAAGTATGATATTAATATAAGAGAAGTTTAATATTACTAAACATTTTGTTTAGTTTTATCTTTTGAACAGGGGATGTAATTGATGAAAATAGGAGAAAAGATCAGGCTGCTGAGAATTGGCAAAAACTTAACTCAAGAAGAGCTGGCTGACAGGTGTGAACTTTCTAAGGGATTTATTTCTCAATTGGAAAGAGATCTTACCTCTCCTTCTATTGCTACTTTAGTTGATATTTTAGAGTGTTTGGGAACTAATCTAAAGGATTTCTTTAATGAAACTATGGCTGAGAAAGTAATTTTTACGCAGGAGGATATCTTTGTTAAGCAAGACCAGGATGCAAAATGCCGAATTGAGTGGTTAATTCCTAATGCTCAGAAAAACATGATGGAGCCGATTAAATTGATTTTAGGAGCGGAAAGTGCGACAGAACCGGAGGATCCACACGAAGGAGAAGAATTTGGTTATCTAATTGCCGGAAATGTTCATCTGCATCTGGGTTCACAGCAGTTTGAGGTAAAGAAGGGTGAAAGCTTTTATTTTAAGCCTGAAACGAAGCATTATTTGTCTAATCCTGATAAATCAGAAGCAGTTATCCTGTGGATTTCTACTCCTCCAAGTTTTTAGTAAGAAAGGCAGGCAAAGCTTAGATGAAAGAGCAGCATATTATTAATTTGGTTGGCATTAATAAGCAATATGATGATACCATAGTGCTTAAGGATTTGAATTTATACGTTAGAAAAAATGAATTTTTAACCTTGCTTGGCCCCAGCGGCTGTGGGAAGACAACAACTCTAAGAATTTTGGGAGGCTTTGAACAGGCTTCCAGCGGACGGGTTTTGTTTGAAAATCAGGATATTACTGATTTGCCGCCTTATAAAAGAAGAATTAATACGGTTTTTCAAAAATATTCGCTTTTTCCTCATATGAATGTTTTTGAAAATGTTGCTTTTGGTCTGATGATAAAAAAGATTGATAAAAAAACTATTGTCCGTAAGGTTGGCGAGATGCTGGAGCTGGTTAATCTGACAGGCTTTGAGAAGCGTGAGATTACTTCTCTCAGCGGCGGTCAGCAGCAGCGGATAGCTATTGCTAGAGCCTTAGTTAATGAACCGGAGGTTTTGCTTTTGGATGAGCCTTTGGGTGCTTTGGATTTAAAGCTGCGTAAGGATATGCAGCTGGAGCTGAAAAAAATTCAGAAGCGTTTGGGGATAACTTTTATCTATGTAACTCATGATCAGGAAGAAGCCCTGACCATGTCTGATACTATCGTTATTATGAACAATGGTGTTATTCAGCAAATTGGCCGTCCTGAGGATATCTATAATGAACCGAAAAATGCCTTTGTTGCTGATTTTATTGGTGAGAGCAATATTATTTCCGCTAAAATGCCGCGAGATAAGGTCGTTTATTTTTCCGGCCGGGAATTTGTCTGTTTAGATCAGGGATTTCTGCCTGATGAGGAGGTTGATGTAGTAATCAGGCCGGAGGATTTGAAAATTGTTCCCGTAAGCTCAGGAATGCTGAAAGGTAAAGTTGAGTCGGTCATCTTTAAGGGTGTGCATTATGAGATGATCGTTCAGGGGGAATGCTTTAAATGGATGATTCACAGCACTAAAATGGAGCCGGTAGGAACGGAAGTTGGTCTGGAGATACTGCCTGATGATATTCATGTTATGAAGAAGGTGAAAAAATGAATAAGCGATTAATTGCTTATCCTTATCTTCTTTGGATGATTTTATTTACCGTAATTCCTTTAAGCCTGATTTTCTTTTTTGGCTTAACCGTAAAAACTGCTGATGGCCTCAGCTTTACTTTAGAACATATAAAAAGAGTTTTAGACCCTATTTATATTGAGGTGATCGCCCGATCTGTTTATCTGGCCTTTATCAGTACTCTTATTTGTTTTATTCTGGGCTATCCTTTGGCGATGATTCTGGCTGCGGCTCCGGTAAAGCAAAGAACCTATCTGGTGCTTTTGCTCCTGATTCCTATGTGGATGAATTTTTTGCTGCGGACTTATGCCTGGATGACTCTTTTGGAGAGAAAGGGGCTGATCAATGCTGTGCTTACATTGCTTAATCTGCCTAACATTAATATCCTTTATACTGATTATGCAGTTGTTTTAGGTATGGTTTACAATTTTCTGCCGTTTATGGTTCTGCCCATTTATTCGGTATTGATGAAAATAGACAAGGGGCTTTTAGAAGCTGCTGGTGACTTAGGAGCTAATCGCTGGACTGTTTTCAGTAAAATTACCTTTCCGCTCAGTCTGCCCGGGGTATTTGCCGGAACATTAATGGTATTTATGCCGGCAGTAACGACCTTTGTTATTTCCAGACTTTTAGGAGGCGGACAATATACCTTAGTAGGCAACCTGATTGAACAGCAGTTCCTGGTGGCCGGAGACTGGAATTTTGGTTCTGCTCTGTCCATTGTGATGATGATTTTAATTTTATGCAGTATGGGCTTTATGACCCGTTATGAAAAGGAAAACGGAGGAATGCTGGGATGATACGGTTTCTGAAGAAGTTTTACACTTGGATTATCTTTGCTTTTCTTTATGCTCCTATTGGTGTTTTGATTGTATTTTCCTTTAATAATTCTACTTCTGGATTGCCTGTTGCTTTTGTAACAAGAGGTGTTTTAC